>CAYWZO010000001.1:0-6054 GCA_964462865.1 uncultured Dehalococcoidaceae bacterium
TGGTAAAGGAATTTTTATAGAATAACGAATTTTAAGACAGCACTCTGGACACAGGCTCGTACTTTATATTATAATTAAAACGATAATAGTATGTCGGAAGTACCAGAGCTACGGTACGATTACCGGAGAAAAAAGCTGCCGGCCGGGGCCGTAGTATTAGTTATTTTACCCCCCGCCCTTCCGTAAGAAGGAGAGGGGGTTTAATTTTGCCTGTGGAAGCGTTGGCTTACCCGTGGGGACTTATAAACGAACTCCCATCGTCATACCATAGAGTAACTGACGCATGAAAATATAGAGAAAGGAGCTGGTAGTGATGGTTAAAGAACTTCCCGTGGTTTACCTCCAGACCGCCGGCTGCAGTGGCTGTGCCGTATCCCTCCTCAACGCGGCCAGCCCAACCATCAAAAATGTGCTTATCGACCAGATTGCCCCCGGTGTGCACATCAACTTAAGGTTCCACCCGGTGGTAATGGCGGCCGCCGGTGACATGGCCATACAGGTCATGGAAGATACGGCCAAACAGAAGAAGGACGGTTACTTACTCGTCGTAGATGGCGCCGTGCCTATGGCCGAGAATGCCGTGTATGGGGCCGTCGGTGAGAGGGACGGCAAACCGGTCACGATGTTGCAGAGGGTGACCGAACTGGCCCAGGATGCCCTGGCGGTCATCGCCCTGGGTACCTGCGCTTCGTTCGGCGGCATCCCCGCCGCCAGACCCAATCCCACCAACGCCCAGCCGGTAAGTAAGGTTCTCGAAGCCAAGGGCATCAAGAAACCCCTGATAAATATCCCCGGCTGCCCGCCGCACCCCGACTGGTTCGTAGGCACCGTGGCCAGCGTCATTCTGAAAGGGCTGCCGACGGCCGACGACCTTGACGACCTGCTGCGTCCCAAGGCTTTTTACGGCAAGTTGGTACATGAGAACTGTCCGCGACGCGCCTACTTCGACGAAGGCAAGTTCGCCAAGAAATTCGGCGACGAGGGCTGCCTGTACGAGCTGGGCTGCAAGGGGCCCATTACCTACGCCGACTGCCCCTTGAGGAAATGGAACAGCGGCACGAACTGGGTCATCGGGGCCGGGGCACCCTGCAATGGCTGCACCCAGCCCGAATTCCCCGACCAGACGGCGCCGTTCTATGAAAAGCTCGTGGATGTCGAGCTGCCGACCATCGGCGCTTACTGGGCCGGCAAGGAGGAAAAATAATGGGTAAAATAGTTATCGATCCCGTCACCAGGATTGAGGGACACCTGAAAATAGAGTGCACCGTCGAGAACGGCGTGATCAAGGACGCCCGGACTACCGGCAACCTCTTCCGCGGATTTGAGATTATTCTGCGGGGGCGTGACCCGCGGGACGCCCAGATTATCACCCAGCGTATCTGCGGCGTCTGCCCGCAGTCGCACGGCATCGCCGCCACGCTGAATCTCGACAGCGCCTTCGGGATTGCCGATAAGATTCCGGACAACGCCCGGATAATACGTAATCTGATTCAGGGGGCGCACATCGCCCAGGACCATATCCTCCACTTCTATCATCTGACGGCGCTGGACTACGTCAATGTGGCGGACGTGGCCAAGTACGAAGGCAACGATTCACAACTTAACTCGGTCAAGGACTTCATCGCCCGCGGTGAGCTGGGGCCGTTCCTGCCCCGCTACGAAGGCGATTACCGCCTGCCGCCCGAGGTCAACCAGCAAGCCGTGGCCCACTACTTGCGAGCGCTGGAAATCCGGCGCATCGGCCACGAGGCGGTGGCCATCTTCAGCGGTAAGATACCACACAGCGTTGGCGTCGTTCCCGGCGGCGTTACCAGCGTCCCCACACCGGACAACATGATGGCCTACATCTGGAAGATTAAAATTCTCCAGGACTTCATCGATAATGTCTATATCCCGGACGTACTGGCGGTCGCGGGGGCCTACCTTGATTATGCCGAAATCGGTGCAGGCTGCAAGAATTTGCTGGCCTACGGTAGCTTCGACCTCGACGGCCGCAGCCCTGATTATACCAAACGGGAAAGGCTCTTCAAGCAGGGCACCGTTTCCGCCGACCTCAAGCCGGGTGACCTGGACACGAACAAGATAACCGAGTACGTCAAGCACTCCTGGTATGAAGACGCCACCACGGGACGGCACCCCTCCCAGGGTGAGACCAAGCCGCAGTACGGCAAACCGGGCGCCTATTCCTGGACGAAATCACCCCGCTACGACGGCAAGGTCTACGAGGTAGGCCCGCTGGCCCGCGTGGCGGTGACCTACGCCAAGGGCGACCCGAAGATGAAAGAACTGTTGGAAGGGTCTCTCAAGGCCCTGAAAGCCTCACCTGCGGCGCTGTTTTCGGTACTCGGCCGGCACCTGGCGCGGGCGCTCTCGGCGAAATTTATCGCCGACTCTCTGGAAGGCTGGGCGCTCCAGTTAAAGCCAGGCGAACCTACTTATGTCGAGTATGAAATTCCCGATGAGGCGGCCGGTATGGGTCTTACCGATGCCGCTCGCGGCGCCCTGGGGCACTGGATTGAGATTAAAGACAAGAAAATCGCTAACTACCAGTGCGTCGTGCCCACCACCTGGAACGTCGGGCCAATGGATGATAAAGGCCAGCACGGCCCCATCGAGCAGGCGCTCATCGGCACCAAGGTGAAGGATGAGAAAAACCCCTTCGAAATCGTGCGCATCATCCGCTCTTTCGACCCCTGCCTGGCCTGCTCCATCCACGTGGTCACTCCTAAAGGTCGAGAACTCGGTCAGTACAGGGTAGTGTAGGTTAAAAGGAGGAGAGATGATTTTATCAGAACAGAAGCCATTTGAAGAAATCATGGGCTTTCTCGGCGCGGAAAAGAGCGTCTTTATCCTGGGCTGCAACGGCTGCGCCCAATCGTCCGGCAGCGGCGGCCCGGCGCAGGTGGCCGAGATGAAAGACAAGCTGACCGCGGCCGGTAAGACCGTCACCGGCACCAAAGTAATCGATTTCCTCTGCGAAAAGGCCCTGGTGAAGTCAGGCCTGCGCGGCAAAGTCGACCAGGTAGCCGCCGCCGACTCTATCCTGGTGATGACCTGCGGCATCGGCGTGCAGGCGGTCGCCGCCGCGGTCAACAAGGTCTGTCACCCGGCCTGCAATACCATCAACCTGGGCGGCAGCCGTGGCGAATGGAAGGGGAGCGAGCGCTGCAAGGAGTGCGGCCAGTGCCTGCTGGACTATACCGGAGGCATCTGCCCTCTGACGGCCTGCACCAAGAGCCTGGTCAGCGGCGCCTGCGGCGGCGCCAACAAAGGCAAGTGCGAGCTCTCACCCGACCGCGACTGCGGCTGGGAGCTGATATACAACCGGCTGAAAGCCAAAGGACAGCTCGATAAGCTCAAGGTGGCCATCAATCCGCTGGACCACCAGAAGCTGATGGCGGACCCGAAGCTGATGTCCACCCCGCGCTTTGCACTGGAGAGTCTTGACCAGGAGGTGAAAGTACCGTGAGCCTGCAATCGAAACTCGAAACGGGAAAGTTTGCCATTTCCTGTGAAGTCGGCCCGCTGAAAGGGACCGATATCCACGAGGTCGAGGAGAACGCCGAGCTGCTCAAGGGCAAGGTGGACGCCGCCAACGTTACCGACCAGCAGAGCTCGGTGATGAGGCTGGGTTCCCTGGTGACCTCGGGCATCCTGGTGAAGCACGGGCTTGACCCTATTTATCAGATGACCTGCCGCGACCGTAACCGCATCGCTCTACAGTCCGACCTGCTTAGCGCCTGGGTGCTGGGCATCAAGAACGTCCTGGCGCTGACCGGCGATTTGCCGTCCCTCGGCGACCACCCCGAGGCCAAAGGGGTCTACGACCTAGATTCCGTGACCCTGCTCCAGGTCATCAAACGGCTCAACGAAGGATACGACATGAAGGGCAACGAGCTGGTGGGCAAGCCGGACTTCTTCCCCGGGGCGGTGGTCAAGGTGGAGTCCAACACCGAGGCCTCGACGGAGCTGCAAATCGCCAAGCTGGAGAAAAAGGTGGCCGCCGGCGCCAGATTCATCCAGACCCAGGCCGTTTACGATGCCGGGAACTTCGAGAAGTTCATGAAGCGGGTGGAGAAATTCAGGGTGCCCATCATGGCCGGCATCATCCCGCTGAAGAACGCCGGTATGGCCCGGTACATGAACGCCAACGTGGCCGGGGTGTACGTGCCGGACGAGTTCATCCAGAGGATGGCCGATGCCCCCAAGGAAGACCGCGAGAAGACCGGCATCCAGATAGCCGCCGACCTCATCAAGCAGATGAAGCCGCTGTGCCAGGGCGTGCACATCATGGCCATCGGCTGGGAGAAGAAAGTGCCGCAGATTATCCAGGCGGCGGGCCTATAAAAAAATACAAATAATAATATCATTCTCGGGCTTGACCCGAGAATCCAGACCCCTTATCCCCACCACTGGATTCCGGCCTACGCCGGAATGACAAAATAAAAAATAATCCCCGGTTCTCACCCTAAAGAGGCCGGGGATTTTCATTTCGGGGGGCAGCCCGCGCAGAGGGGCGCCAGCAAGGGTAAAATCCCTCTCTTATCTCCCTTTAGGAAAGGAAGACGCCAATACCCCAAGGGGAATAGCCTGCGGAGAGGGGCGCCAGCCCCTCTTAAAAAATCTCCCCCCTTCCTTTCGTAAAGGCAGGTGGCCAGGGGGTGAGATTAAAGATATATTAAAGACTTTCCATTTACTATAATCCGTTATATAATGTCATAACTTTGTAACTTTTTCCCCTCCCATTTTATAACTTCGTTATCGGGGTATCGTTAAGATAAAAGTAATCGCGGCAAGCGTTAATCCGCATTAAGGGGAGGGAAGATGAAACCAAGGGAAATAAAGAAAGACATCTATTGCGTGGGGGCCATCGACTGGGACAGGCGCCTTTTCGACGCCCTGATACCGCTGCCGGACGGCACCAGCTATAATTCCTATCTAATCAAAGGCAGCCAGAAGACCGCCCTTATCGATACCGTCGACCCGCCGATGAAGGACGTTCTGCTGGGTAACCTCGACCAGCTGGGCATTAAACACATCGATTACGTCATTTTCAACCATGCCGAGCCGGACCACTCCGGCAGCATCCGCGAGGTGCTGGAGAAGTACCCGAAAGCCACCGCCGTCTGTACGCCAAGATGTCAAGGGATGCTCATCGACCGCTTCATGGTCGCCGGGGACAGGTTCAAGACGGTCGAGGACAAGGAAACGCTGGCGCTGGGCGGGCGGACGCTGGAGTTCATCCACGCCCCCTGGGTGCACTGGCCGGAGACCATGCTCACCTACCTCCGGGAAGAGAAAATACTTTTCCCCTGCGATTTTTTCGGCTCGCACCTGGCCACCACGGACATGTACGTGCGGGACGCCGGCCAGGAATACGAGGCCGCCAAAAGGTACTGGGCGGAAATCATGATGCCCTTCCGCCTCCAGATACAGAAGAACCTGGAAAAAATCAAGGACTACGCCATCGACATTATCGCGCCCAGCCACGGCCCGATGCACGATAAACCGGAGTTCATCATCAAGGCGTACCGCAGCTGGGCCTACGATGAGCCGGGCAACATCGTCGTGGTGCCGTATATCTCCATGCACGGCATCACCCGCCGGATGGTCGCCTACCTCGTCGAGGCGCTGACCCGCCGGGGCGTGACGGTCAAGCAGTTCGACCTGGCCGTGAGTGACATCGGCAAGCTGGCGATGGCCCTGGTTGATGCCGCCACTATCGTCATCGGCACCCCGACAGTCCTGACCGGCCCGCACCCCGTGGTGGCCTACGCTGCCATCCTGGCCAACGCCCTGAAACCCAAGGCGAAGTTCGCCTCCGTCATCGGCTCCTACGGGTGGGGCGGTAAAGCCGTGGAGCAGCTCGCCGCTATGATTCCCAACCTCAAGGTGGAAATATTAAAACCGGTGTATTGCCAGGGCTCCCCGAAAGAAGCCGACTTCCGGGCGCTGGACGAACTGGCGGACGCCATTGCCCGGAAACATCAGGATGCCGGTCTTATCTGAACTCAAGTTCAGGGAAGGAGAAATATGCTAAATATCGAGACAAAG
>CAYWZO010000001.1:6064-88244 GCA_964462865.1 uncultured Dehalococcoidaceae bacterium
CGGAAACACAAGGAGGCCAGTCTTATTTGAACTACGTTCAGGGAAGGAAAAAGATGCTAAATATCGAGACAAAGTCCAAATTAAGCCCGGAAGAAGCCGTCAAACGCGCCGTGAAATTCTTCGGCCCCGAGGGTTACGGGCTGAAAGTAAAAGAGGAGGCCCCCTGCTGCGCGGAGTTCGAAGGGGGCGGCGGCGGGGTGGCCGTCAGCGCTTCCGCCCAGGGGAAAGGCTCCAGGGTGGACATCGAGTCCCGCGAATGGGACTACCAGGTGAAAGAGTTTATCCAGAAAATCAAGTAGGTTTTTAAGAACGTAATCTTAACAGGAGGTAACCATGGCTTACGCGGCGAAAGACTACGCTAAACTCATCGGCATGGAGGGTTTCAGCCAGACCCTGCTGACCAATCATTTCACCCTCTACCAGGGTTACGTGACCAACACGAACAAGCTGACCGACCTGCTGGCGGCGATGCTGAAGGAGGGCAAGACGGCCGCTCCCGAGTACGCCGAGCTGAAACGGCGGTTCGGCTTCGAGTTCAACGGCATGCGTCTGCACGAGTACTACTTCGAGAACCTGGGAGGCAAGGCCCCGCTGGATAAAGCGGGCGCCCTGACGAAAAAGCTCGCCGAGGCCTTCGGCAGCTATGAGGCCTGGGAGCAGGACTTCCGGGCGACCGGCGCCATGCGCGGCATCGGCTGGGTGGTGCTGTACCAGGACAATGTGACCGGTGGCCTGTTCAACCAGTGGATCAACGAGCACGAGGTGGGCCACCTGGCCGGCTGCCGCCCGGTATTGGTCATGGACGTCTTCGAACATGCGTTTATGATTGATTACGGCCTGAAGCGGGCAGACTACATCGGCGCGTTCTTCAAGAACATTAACTGGAAAGAGGTGGAGAGCCGTTTAAAATAAGGCACTTTTCATTTTTACGTAATATGTCTTCCGGGTATCCACTAACGCAGGCTATCCTTACTATTGTTTACCCCGGCGTGGCTTTTTAATTAGCCGGGACCGTCGGCAGTTAACGCTTCCTTTTCTTTTTTAATATTTCACGTAACGTCTCTTCAAGCTGCTTAACACTGTACGGCTTGGTGATAACCGCGCTGAAGCCGTATTTCTTATATTCTGACATTATCGGGTCGGTGGCATACCCGCTGGATACAATCACCCTGGCCTCGGGGTCTATTTCCAGCAACTTTTTTATGGCCTCCTTGCCCCCCATGCCGCCCGGTATGGTCAGGTCCATGATGACGGCATTAAAAGGTTTCCCCGCTTCCCTACCCTGGGCATACATTTTCAGGGCTTCGGCACCGTCAACGGTCAGCTCCGCCTTGTATCCGGCCATGTTCAATAACTGTTTCAACATCTTTCTAATTACCTCATCATCGTCCATTACCAGTATCCTGCCCCCCGCCCGGCTGCGGCCACTGGCCGATTGTTTCCCGGCGGCCCTGGTTGTTTTTTCGGTGGCCGGCAGGTAGATATGGAAAGTAGTGCCTTCCTTGAAGGCGGATTTAGCGTGAACGTAACCGCCGTGGTTCCTGGCGATGGAATAGACGGTGGCCAGGCCCAACCCACTCCCTTTCTGCTTGGTGGTGAAATAAGGCTCAAATATCCTCTGTAAGTGCTCTTCAGAAATTCCCACGCCGGTATCCCGGACATCTATCCGCACGTATTTGCCCGGCGCAAGAGTGGTAATATCCCCTTTCTTAACGGTGAAGTTGCTGGCCTTAATATCAAGCATCCCACCGGCGGGCATGGCTTCATCGGCATTTATCACCAGATTATGGATGACCTGGCTGATTTGCCCTTCATCGACTTCCACCGGCCACAGGTTATCCGGCAGATCCAGTTCCAGCCTGACATTCGAGCCTCTTAAAGCAAAGGTGGCCGATTCTTTAATCAGTTTACCAATATTGACCCGCTTCTTCACTGGTCTACCTCCCCGGGCGAAGGTTAAAAGCTGCTGGGTCAGGTCCTTGGCGCGCACGGCCGCCTTTTCTGCTTCATCGAGCATCTCGTGAGTCCTGTCAGCCGGTTTAAGATAAGTTTTAGCCAGGCCGATATTGCCCATGATACCGGTGAGGAGATTGTTGAAATCGTGGGCGATGCCGCCGGCCAGGGTGCCTATTGATTCCAGCTTGGCCGCCCGGAGGCTTTCCTGCATCAGTATGTTCCGCTCCGCTTCCAGCTCGATATCATGGAGAGCGAAGGCGATATCCGTAGCGACTTCTTGAAATAGAGTGGACTGTTCCTTATCCAGCACCATTGCCTTTTGCATACAGGTGCTTAAAACACCATAAATCCTGCCTTCATACTCCAGCCTGATAGTCATACCTCCCACGTTCGGCGTATCCGCCAGTACCGGGCAACCGACACATGATGATAACGGGTCTAGGATCAGGACAACCCTTTTTTGCTTCAGGGCCTTTTGAGCGCATGGAGGAAATCCCCCCTGCTTGAAGAGTTCGACCATGGGGCCGAAGTCACCCCGGAGGCCGGTTTGAGCCCAGGCCGTCGGCCTCCCGGACTCGTCGAACAGCGCAATCCAGGCGTGATGACGGCTGCGCCCTTCGACCAGTATATTGCAGACACTCTTGATAAGCCTGTCACGGTCCTTCTCCTGCGGCATCAACTGGTTGATGCCGCGGACGGACCGGAGCGTAAGGTTAAGGTGATTTATCCTTTCCTCGTCCTTCTTACGCTCGGTGATGTCCAGTCCCGAGGTGACCAGACACGGTTCGCCGCGTAACATGATTTTTTCCGCCGACAAGAGCAAAGTGTGTGTATCGCCGTTTTTAGAGCGGAGAAATACCTCCAGATTGTTGACCCGGCCATCCTCCTGCAACATCCGGTAGAACTCCCGTCTCTGGGTAGGGTTCGTCCATATACCGATAGCAAGGGCGGTATTGCCGATAAGCTCTTCACGCGTGTAGCCGGAAAGTCGGCAGTAGGCTTCATTGGCATCGATTATCCAGCCTTCTTTAAAAGTACTGATGGCCATCAGGCTGGCGGAGGCATTGAAAGCCTTGTTAAACCGTTCCTCGCTTTCCGCGATGGCCCGCTGTGCCTCCTTACGCCTGGTGATATCACGTATAATCATGGAGGTTCTTTGGGTTCCGTCCGGGTTAATAAAAACCTTGGTGGAAATTTCACCGGGAAATTTGGTGCCATCACTCCGGATAAGGGTAAGTTCTCCGGTAAACTCACCGGTCTGCCGGCGCTGCTCAAGGGCCGGCGCGAGGCGGGGGTCCGAAGTGTCTATTACTCCCTTCCTGCCCATCCGGCATATTTCTGCTTCACTCCTGCCGAACATCTTGCAGGCCGCCGGATTGGCCGCCAGGATGGTGCCGTCGGGGGCCGTTAGAAAGATAGCGTCGATACTATTATCAAAGACGGAGTGGTATTTAGCTTCGCTTTCGGCGATGGCCTGTTCCGCTTTCTTGCGCTCGGTGATATTGGTTGCCGCCCCTATGAATTTTAACGGCTTACCCGTTTTTTCATCCCTAATCATCATAATTCGGTCTAACCATGTCATGTAAGTGCCGTCTTTTTTTCTCATGCGATACTCCACGGTATATGACACCCCCGGCTCCATCTGGTCTATGCTTTGTCTATCTATCCAAGCAAGGTCTTCGGGGTGAACATGCTCTCGCCAGCCTTCCATGGTGCGGGGGTATCCTCCAAGCTCGTAGCCTAAGTGGCTGTCTATATCGCTATAAAATGTGGCGATACCGGTCTGCAGGTCTCTTTCGTAGACGATATCACTGGTAAGCTGGCTGGCGGTACGGAACAACTCCTCGCTTTTCTTCAGCGCTTCCTCGGCCCGTTTGCGCTCGGTAATATCCCGCACGAAGACGGACATTTGCCCGCCTCCGATATTAAGATAATCAACGCTTACTTCAACATCGATAATGCTGCCGTCTTTACGCTTATGGCGCGTCTCAAAACGGTCGGAACCCTGCCTGATAATCTTCTTGACATGCCGTAGTACATCCTCGGGACTTTCCAGGGCTTCAAGATCTTTAATGTGCATGCCCAGCAGCTCATCCTGCGTATAGCCCACCATGTTACAATAAGATTCATTCGCCTCCAGTATTTTACCTTTTAAATCCGTCATCCAGAAACCGTCCATGGCGGTTTTCAGGATGGTCTGGCGTTTCTCTTCGGCCTGTTTGCGCTCGGTGATATCGATGATAATCACGATGCGGCACGGCTGGCCGCCGATGTTGATGACCTCGGCCGAGCCCAGACCAACGCGTATCTCACCGGACTTGTGGCGGGAGCTGAATTCCTGGTTGTAGGCCCGGCCGTCTTTTTGCAGGGCATCCATCCATCTTTGATACTCTTCCGGTTTAACCCAGAGTTTGAGTTCCGCGGCGTCATGCCCGATAATTTCCTTACGGGAGTAGCCGGTGAAACGGGTGAAACTTTCATTAATCTCCAGAAAGCGGTTGTCTTTGAGCGAGGTGATGCAGATGGCGTTGCCGGCGGCACTGAAAGCCTTATAGAACTTCTCTTCCGACTCTTTGAGCGATTCCTCGGCCTTTTTACGCTCGGTGATATCGGCGATGACCACGATGCGGTGCGGCTGGCCGCCGATGTTGATAATCTCGGCCGAGCCCAGGCCGATGCGTATCTCACCGGACTTGTGGCGGGAGCTGAATTCCTGGTTATAGAATTTTCCTTCTTTAGAAAGGATATTAAACAAGCGTTGCAGTTCTTCGTTATATACCCAGAGCTTAAGCTCGGCGGCGGTGCGGCCGATGACCTCTTCACGCGTGTAGCCGGTGAAACGAGCGTAGCTTTCATTGACCTCAAGAAACTTTTCATCCTGCAGAGAGGTGATGCAGATGGCGCAGCCGGCGGCACCAAAGGCCTTGGAGAACTTTTCCTCCGATTCCTTGATTGCTTCCTCTGCCCGCTGGCGTTCCGTGATGTCCTGGGCGAATCCTATCAGACCTGTAACCACGCCGTTTTCATCGAAAATGGGGACTTTGTCCGTCTGTACCCACCGCAATCCCCGGGCGGATTCATACTTCTCGATGATATTAATCTTGGAACGCCCCGATGAAAACACCTCCCGGTCATCGTCGGTCATCCCTCGCGCGATATCGGTTGAATACAGGTCAAAAACCGTCTTTCCTATAAAATCATCTTCAGGCATATTGAGCGCTTGAGCGAAGGCCCGGTTGACGCGTAGAAACTTCCCTTCTTTATCTTTATGAAATACCAGTACCGGCGCAGCATCGAATATAGTCCTTATTTCCTTCCGTTCCTTCTCCCGGTCCTCTAATAATTTCTTCCTTTCCGTGATATCCTGGTACATCGCCAGGTAGCACTGCTTCCCGCCCCAGATAACCGGTCTGCGGATGACATGTAAATCTTTTATGGTACCGTCCGGGCGCCTGATACAAATTTCATACTCCGGCGGCACCGGCTCTCCCGCCTTCCTTTTCCGCATTCTTGCCAGGTGTTGGGCGTAGCTCTCCGGGGTCAACATCAGTTCCTTGGGTACCTCTTTCAACTCCTTGAGAGTGCGATAGCCGTAGATGTCTAGAATGGACTGGTTGGCATAAACCAAATCTCCTTCTTCCGTAACAATGCGTATACCCAGGGGGCAGGCGTCCAGAGAATTACGGAAGTTCCGCTCCGATTCCACATAAGCATCTTTCAGGTCGCGGGTACCCAGGAGGGCAGCATCCCTTTCGCTTCTTACGTTTTCAATTTGAGCTCGCAGGACGTGGTTACGTTCTTCAGCCCCGGCCAGCTTTTTTTCCAGTTCTTCATAGGTCAGCTTTTTCCCATCCATCGCTCACCCCCCGGTACCACTTATTTTCCGGGATACCTGTGCCTTTACTCACGGGAATCACCTTTGCCTAAATAACACAGGGCACCAGCGATGGTCCTTGTATGGAACTACCATGCTGGCGCCCCTATGTTTATCATTTCGCCCTTTTCCGGCACATCCAGAGGTCAGAAGTATTCAGATAATGTCATGTAATCATAGCTTTATAGTTTATGGATACTCGGAGAATTTTGTCAAGTGGCAAAGTATTTATCATTGAGAGGCCAGGTGACAATAGTGTTTTTCCGCAGCTGAAGTGAACTGCGATGGGGAGAGATGGTGGCTTTTTGAAAACAGTGCGCCGCCAGAGAGGGACTATTCTAAAAGTTCCATAATATGTCTGACCTGTACCGGCAGGCCGCTCCGCTTAAGGCTATCGATGAGCTGTATCTGGCAGCCGGGGCAGTCCGTGACGACGATATCCGCGCTGGTGGACTGGATATCGGCCACTTTTCTGGCGGCGATCCGCTGTGATAGCTCGTAGAAATAGATACTGAACGTTCCGGCCATGCCGCAACAGCTATCGGCGCGGGGCATCTCCACAAAATGAATATCGGATAGAGATTGCAGTATCCGCCGGGGCGGCTCGGTAACGCCGAGATAGCGTCCCAGGTGGCAGGGCTCGTGCCAGGTTACCGTTTTACCTTTGAACTCCGGGGCGGTGCGGTAGGCCGATGACGGTAACTTCGCCACATCGACGAGGAACTCGGTAATATCCCTGATTTTAGCGGCGAATTCCTGATAGGCCTGTTTTCTTTCATCGTTATCGGCCAGGAACTTGACGTAGTCCTTCATCGCCGAGGCGCAGGTCGCGCAGTCGGTAACCACGTAGTCCAAGCCCTCAAAAGCGCGCACGTTAGCATCGGCCATTTTACGGCCCGTAGCAAAATCGCCCGCGCCGAGGAAAACCGGCGCCCCGCAGCAGCCCTGGCGCCGCGGCACGATTACCTCGACGCCGTTCTGGTTGAGAAAGCGGATAATCTTCCGGCCTAATTCGGGAAAGACAAAATCGGTCATGCAGCCGGTAAAATAGCCGACGGTGTACCTGACCTCGATACCAGCCGGAGGGCGGTTGACCTCCGGCACCGACTGCCGCAGGAACCGGGGCGCTATCTGCGGGATGTGCCGGCCCCGGCCCAGCGCCGAAAGGAAAAAGGAAAGGTGCCGTATGGTGCCTTCCGTCCGGGGCAGAAAAATACCCTGGAACCAGGAGGCCAGGCGCACCGCCCACCCGAACAGCCGCCGACGCGGCAGGAGCCAGCGGTAGACCAAGCGGGAGGGAAAAGACAGGCCGTGATGCCTGACCCTGTCCGCCCGGGCGGCGGTAATCACCGAGGGCACGTTAGTGCCGGCCGGGCAGCTCTGGGCGCAGGCCATACACAACGTACATTTGTTGAGCTGTTTGGCCATTTCCGCCGTCGGCGCCAGCTCCCCGGAAAGCAGGGCGCGGATGAGCATAATTTTCCCGCGTGCGACGGACGACTCGACTTTCTCCTCCTGATAGACAGGGCAGGCGGACATGCAGAAACCACATTTGGTGCATTTATCGAGGTCGGTCCTGAACCGGTCAATCTGCGTATATTCCGAACTGGCTTTCATTGGCACTGACTTTGATATATAATGACTGTCATTACGAGCCCTCACGCTACGCTCAGGGTAAACTCCGCGAAGCAATCTGTTACCTCGGACAAGCGGATTGCTTCGGGCCCTGGCCCTCGCCATGACATCCTCTTTTAATCATCGTCTTCCCAGATTTTGCCGGGATTGAGGATGTGGGCGGGGTCGAGCACGTCCTTTATCTGTTTCATAATAGCGATGGCGGCAGGGTCCATAGCCTTTTTCAGGAAACGCTTCTTCTCCAGGCCGATGCCGTGCTCGCCGGAGATAACGCCGCCCAGGGAAAGGGCTATCTCGATGATTTCGTCCACGCACCGCTGGGCGCGGCTAAAGTGCTCTTTGTCCCGGCTGTCGGTGAGCACTACCGGGTGGAAGTTGCCGTCGCCTATATGCCCGGCAAAGCTAAGGGGCACGTCATATCGCTGCGCGGCTTCCCGTCCCTTCCTGATGAACTCGGCAATTTTATCGCGGGGCACGGAGACGTCCTCATTTATAATCGTGTGGGCGCGGCTGACAATATCGGAGAAATGGGCGCTCCTCACCTGCCAGTACCTGGCCGCTTCTTCATCGTCCGCCGCCAGCCGGACTTCACCGGCGCTTTTCTTACATAAAGACAGCACGTGCCGCGCCTCGGCCTCGACTGTCTCCGGTAGTCCGTCCACCTGGATGAGTAGGACTACCTGGTTTTCATCAAGTGTTTTATCAGGCAGGAGCCCGCGGAACTTACCGAACGTCCACCTGTCCACGAATTCGACCTTCGAAGGCAGGACGCCGCCGGCGATGATTTCCGAGACGGCCTCACCGGCCACGGCCACATCGCTGAAGACGGCCACGATGGTCTTCTCGGCCTTCGGGGCGGGGAGGAGGCGTAGCGTTATCCGGCTGATGACGCCCAGGGTGCCCTCGGAGCCGGTAAAAAGCATCATCAATTCATATCCCGTCCGGTTCTTGGGGGTAAGTCCACCCAGCCGGACGATACGGCCATCGGCCAGCACCACTTCCAGGCCGAGGACGTACTGCTTGGTGACGCCGTATTTCAGGCAGGACGGCCCCCCGGAATTTTCCGCTACCACGCCGCCCATGGTGCAGCCGGCGGCGCTCTGGGGGTCGGGAGGGAAGAAAAGCCCTTCCCGGGCCAGGGCGTTCTGGAAGTCCTGGAGGACGACACCCGGCTCGACGGTGGCGTTAAGGTTGTTCCTGTTAATTTCGATAATCTGGTTCATCCGGGTGGTGCACAGGACAATGCCACCCCTGATGGGGATGGAGCCGCCGCTGACATTGGTGCCGCCGCCCCGGGGCGTAACAGGGATGCGGTTTTCCGCGGCGAGCTTGAGAATTGCCGATATCTGCGCTGCCTCCACCGGCAGCACGACAACATCCGGGAGGTGGGACTGGAGGCTTAAAGCGTCATAGGAGTAAGCCACCATGTCCTCTTTAGAGGTCAGGACGTTCTCTTTGCTGACAATTTTACGGAGACGGTCGATTTGCCTGTTATCAATCATCTGAACTCCGGTGCGTCAAGAGTCTCTAATACTACTTTACCGTGTCCGGGGCGGCCTGTTCAAGCCGACCGTTTTCAGCATACCAGATGCTTCCCTTTACAAACAGAGCGCCAATCCTGTATTCTAGCTTTAAGAAAAAGCGCGAGGAGGGATTGATTGTACAAGGCAGCCCGCGGGACAACCGATATCCTCCCGGAAGAGCAGCCCTACTGGCGCTATGTGGAGAAAGCCATCGCGGATATTACCCGGCTCTATGGTTACCAGCGCATCGATACGCCGGTCTTCGAGGATACCGGGCTTTTCCGCCGCAGCACCGGGGAGTACACGGACATCGTCCAGAAAGAGATGTACACCTTCGACGACCGGGGCGGCAACAGCCTGACGCTGAAACCGGAGGGTACGCCGCCGGTGTGCCGGGCCTATATCCAGCACGGTCTGCACAATCTCCCGAAGCCGGTCAAGTTGTACTATGTTTCGCCCATTTTCCGCTATGACAGGCCCCAGGCGGGGCGCTACCGGCAGCATTACCAGTTCGGCTGCGAGGCCATCGGCGACGTTGACCCCGCCCTCGACGCCGAGGTTATCGACCTGGCCTGGCGCTTTTACGCCTCGCTCGGCCTCAAAGGCCTGTCTCTCCAGCTCAATAGCATAGGCTGCCGCAAATGCCGCCCGTCTTACCTTAATATATTAATAGAGTATTACCGCAAACACGCCGCCAAGCTGTGCAACGATTGCCAGGCAAGGCTGGTTAAAAACCCCCTGCGGTTGCTCGACTGCAAACAGGCTTCCTGCCAGGAGATAGCGGACGCCGCCCCCGCCAGCGCCGACCACCTCTGCCCGGCCTGCGGCGAGCATTTTGCCAGCCTTCAGAAATACCTGGGTTTTCTCGGCATACCTTTTGTATTAAACAATCGTCTGGTACGAGGGCTGGACTATTATACCCGCACCGTTTTCGAGTTCGAGCCGGAGGAAGAGAGGGGGCAGAGCAGCCTGGGCGGCGGGGGGAGATATGACTACCTTATCGAGGAGCTCGGCGGCCCGCCGACACCCGCCATCGGCTTCGGCATCGGCATCGAGAGGGTTATCCTGAACCTCAAGAAACAGGGCGTCAGCGTGCCCGCCCCACCCGCTTTGCAGGTGCTTATCGCCGCTTTAGGCGAGGCTGCCAGGGACCTGGCTGTCAGGCTGGCGGCGGACCTGCGGCTGGCGGGCGTCAGCGCGGTAACGGGGGTTGAGGGGAAGAGCCTTAAAGCCCGTCTCCGGCAGGCCAACGCGCTCGGGGTGCGCTTTACGGTCATCATCGGGGAGGACGAGGTGAAAGCCGGTACCGCCACGCTGCGGGACATGGCCGGCGCCCGACAGGAGAGCGTACCCTTCAATGAACTGGTAAAGCGTTTGCAACAACTGGCGTAAGCCCGGTCTGTCATTGCGAGGAGTCCCGATATAATCGGGACGACGTGGCAATCCCCATCATGGCATTAAACCTTACATAGGGATTGCCACGCTATCGCTCGCAATGACAACAGTGCTCCGCTTTGTTCCTTCTTCATATTTTCTTAACTTTTCAGGAGTATACTACAGATTAATCATATTTATCATCTTGATTATGTTAACGGAAAGTAATGTAATTTATAGAAACGTTAAAAAAATTTATGTTAATTCACCTCTAAAGGGGTTGACAAATTGCGCAGTTATGCTACACTAAGTACTAAGTGTACCTTGGGATAGGTACGCCTGTGTTTGTATTGGAAAAAGGAGGTGATGCGATGGCCAAGCCCGCAAGGGGGACAGGGCTAGATACGCTCTGACAACAGCTTATAAGGGAAAATATCCCCGCAAGCAAGGTACAAATATTTGTGGGGACATATCATAAAATAGCTTAAAAGCTACAAAGGAGAATAAATAAAAGTCGATGAAAAAAACAATTAAAAGGTTTTGGGGGGTTGGACTTATCCTCATCATCATGTCCAGCCTTCTGGTAGTCCCTGCCCCGGTTTCCGGCAGCAACTACGCCTGGGGCAGCGAGGCAGGAGTACCTAACTCCACAACGAACCTGATACTGGGCCCGTCAGCCGGTCCCACCGGTTCCTTAACTATCTGGAACGGTGTTTACGATGTGGCCCAGACCGCCGATGGCTCAAAGATGTATGCGGTCGGGTATAACACCACCAATACCACCAGCTACCTTTACGTATCAACCAACGGCGGCAGCACCTGGACGAAATGCAACGGAACGTTCCTTCCTTCCGGCGTTGCCTGGGATTATGTCGCCGTAGCGCCCGATGATGGCAACGTCGTCGCTGTCGGCGTGTCAGCCACACCCGCAGTCTACTTTTCCACCACCGGCGGCTCTGTCTTCTCCGATCTTTCCTATGGAGGCGCTTCAATCAACGACCTCCAGATTGCCCAGCAGAGCGGTCCTTACCGCTACGTCGCCGTAGCGGAAGATGACGCCCTTTACGTCTGGAACTACGGCGCCACCGTACCCGCCTGGACCGATATCCTGGGTGGTGGTTTGTGGGCATTCTTTAACAACACCCCTGTTGACGTCGAAGCCATGGCCTTCTCCACCAGCTTCGCCTCCGACCAGGCCATACTCTTCGTCACTGAAAATGCCACCGCTGTAGACCTTAACGTGGCTAGCTTCAATACGAGGACTTTCAACAGCGCCGTGGACACGACCTTCCCGAGGAACCTCGAAACCCACGGTACCGCTAGCAGCACCAAGGCCGAAATTTCGCTCGACCCGAACTTCTACCTTGGCGACGAGGCCACCCAGATAGGCTTTGTGGCCGCTTCTATCAGCGATGGTACGAGTGCGACTGGCGGCGTTTACCGGATCAGCACTTACACCTTCTCCGGCGGCGTTTACTCGCTGACCCAAATCATGAGCGGCTCCGACATGGGCAGCATCGCCTGGGACGGCACCAACCTGGTGACCGCTCCTTACGTTGCCTCGCAACTCACGGCGACAGCCACTACCATCTACCGCTCGAGCAATGCCCTGGCCTCGTCCGGCGTGACCTTCCTGCCCAGCTCCACGGCCAAGACGCCGACCACCGGCTTTGAAGCCAAGGTCATCTGGAACGGCGGGAACGTCCTGTGCATGTCCCGCGGCACCAACGGCGGCGTCGCCAAGTCCACCGACCTGGGCAAGTCCTTCAACGGCATCGCCCTGCTCAACACCGACTGGTCTGATGTCGAAGATATATGGGTAAGCCCGGACGGCTCCGTGGTCTACCTGGTCACCGGCGACGGCACCGACCTCAACATATGGCGCAAGATGAGCGGCTCCTGGCAGCGCGTCATGATTACGCCCGGAGCTACCGGCGTTGACTGGCTGGTCCGCGGCGCAGCGAGCGACCCGACGGCCGTCGTGCTCGGCCTTCAGCATGGCAAGAACATGTACATCTCGACCGATTCCGGCGAGACCAAATGGACGGCACGCTCCTCTTCATATGATATCCAGGACATTGCCGTGGAGTCCAAGGATGTCATCTACGTCGGCCGCTACAACAACGGCGGAGTCATCAAGAGCACCAACGGCGCTTTCACCTGGGGCTCTTCGAAGGAAGCACTAACCACCGACACATGCTATAGCCTTACTCTACTTTCTGCCGGCAACCTGCTCGTCGGCGGTGCCACAGGCTATGTAGCCTACTCCACCGACAGCGGATCAAGCTTCACCATGATTAGCTCCGCCATCGAATCTAGCCCTGGCAATACGCTGGTTACGGCGACAGGCCTGTCCGATGGCGACACAATCATCGCCGGGGGCAGCAGCTCCACCGCTGTCAAGAAGTGGATAATCGGCTCCAGCGTTTTATGGGTAACGGGGCAGACAGTCGGCAGTGTCGACGGCCTGGCATTGGCTAGCGGCGTTCTCTATGCAAACTCCACTACCGACAATGCCACCTACAGGTTCCTCACCCCGACCATACCTCCATCCTCGATGTCGGCCACTGATACCGTCAGCGCGTGCGGCGCCGCCAGCTTTACAACCCATGTCAACGGCCTCCAGGCGTCCACCGGCAGCACCAAGCTGTGGGCTATCACCACGTCCGGGATAAAGAGCTACACGGAGTACCTGGCCACCGCGGCTGACGCTGTTGCCCTCAGTTTCCCGACCGACGGCTACATGCTCCAGGTGAACAGCCTCAGCGGCAATCCCAACAACTTCACGTTCCAGTGGAAGAGCCCGCCAGCCATCTCGACAACCCAGGCCTACGGCTACGACATCTACGTTTACCTGGATTCCGTCGGTCTGATTTCCGTTGGCAGTTCCACCGTCGGGGATACCCCTGCCGGCACTGTATCTAAAGCGTCAGCGGATGTCTTCACACCTATCCCCGGCACGACCTACTACTGGAGAGTCAGGGTGTCGGCTAACAGCCCTGTCAGGAGCGCCTGGTCAGAGATGCGGACCTTAACCGTTCAGCCTCTGGCGGCGTCCGTACCTGCTATCTCATCACCGGCCAACGGCGCCACCATCAAGAACCAGAGCCCGGCTTTCTCCTGGTCGCCGGTAACCAGCTGCACCAAGTACGAGTTCCAGCTCTCCACCACGCCGACCTTCGGCACGACGGTCCTCACCGACACGCCTGCCTCGGCCGGCACGCTGGTGCCCGTCACCATCAAGCTGGAGAAGGGCAAGCAGTACTTCTGGAGAGTCAGAGCTCTCGAACCGGTGCAGGGCGACTGGTCAACCGTCGGCAACTTCATCGTTGCCGTGGATGAACCGGCACCGCCTTCACCAACACCTCCAGTAACGATTACCCAGGTCCCGGCCCCGACCTTCACGATTCCTCCGGCTCAAGCGGCACCGACCTACACCCTGACGACGCCCGAGACCAAGGAAATCGCTCCGACCTATATCTGGGCGATAATCATCATCGGCGCCATCCTGGTGATCGCGGTAATTGTCCTGATTGTCAGGACCAGACGTTCCGTCTAACCCCTGACCTGATGGACGACCTTGCCAAAAAGGTCAGAGAGCCCCGACCAAGCGTCGGGGCTCTCTCTTTTTGTCGGGGGGAAATGGGGATGGGCTTTCAAAAATCTATTTACTGCCCGGAGCGATATCGCCGGCGGCAGATGCCGGAGGCACGGGATGCCCGGTATCCGCCCTGGCGGCCTCGATGCCGACACGGCTCACGCTGAAAACACCCTTAACAGCGTCAATCTTCTTCAGTATCTGGCTCAACTGCGCCAGGCCTTTGGTCTCCAGGGTCATAAACATGGTGATGTTCTGGCCGTTACCGTTGGCCAGACTCACCGAGGCGATATTTACCTTCTCTTCGGCAACGACGGTAGTGACATCACGCATCAGGCCGACCCTGTCCCAGGCATCCAACTGTATCTTCACCGGGTAAAGCAGGTCGCTCTGCCCCCACTCCACCGGGATGAGGCGCTCTTTTTCGTCCTCGTTAATGATGTTGTGGCAGTCCGCGCGGTGAATGCTGACGCCGCGGCTGCGCGTGATGTAGCCGATTATTTTATCGCCGGGGACCGGGTGGCAGCACTGGGCGATGTTGGTCATCAGGTCACCGACGCCCAGCACCTGCACCCCGGAGGGCACCTGTCTCAGCGGGGCGACCTCGGCGGCCTGTTCCTCTTCCTCTTCCTGGGCGGCCAGCTTGAGGACAATCTGGTGCGCGGTAACACTGCCGTTACCCACCGCTACATGAAAATCATCCAGGTTGGCATAACCAAAAAGCCCGGCCAGGACCTGGCGTTCGGTCTTAATGCCCAGCCTCCGCAGTTCCTTATCCAGTATCTGCCGACCGCGCTCGATGTTCTCCGCCCGCGTCTGTTTGTTGAACCACTGCCTGATTTTAGTCATGGCGTGCGAGGTCCGGATATATCCCAGGTTGGGATTCAGCCAGTCCAGACTGGGCGCCCGGGCCCCCTTGGACGCGATAATTTCCACGACGTCCCCGTTCTTTAACTCATAGTTAAAGGGCACCAGTTTGCCGTTGACTTTAGCGCCGATGCAGCGGTGCCCCAGGTCCGTATGGACGCGGTAGGCAAAATCGAGAGGGGTAGCGCCCCGGGGCAGGTCTTTGATTTCGCCTTTGGGGGTATAGACAAATACCTGGTCGATAAAGATATCGGTCTTGACCGACTCTAAAAATTCCTCGGCCCCGGAGAGTTCGCGGTGCCACTCGATGAGCTGGCGTAGCCAGGCAACCCTGTCTTCGAACATCATGTCCGTCTTGCTGCCTTCTTTATAGCGCCAGTGGGCCGCGACGCCGTACTCGGCGACATGATACATCTCGCGGGTGAGAATCTGGATTTCCAGCGGGGTGGTGCCGAGGCACATCACCGCCGTGTGCAGCGCCTGGTAGCCGTTCGGCTTGGGATTGGAAATATAGTCATCGAAAGTCTCGGGTAGCGGGTGCCACAGGCTATGAATGATACCAACGGCGCTGTAGCATTCCGCCAGATTGCCGACCAGCACCCTCATCGCCAGGAGGTCATAAATCTCATCGAAGTGCTTGCCGATGGCGGCATACTTTTTCATCTTCTGGTGGATGCTGTAAATATGCTTGGGCCGGCCGGAGATATCCGCCACCAGGCCCACCTTTTCAAACTCTTTTTTCAGGAGTTCAATCGCCCGGGCGATGAACTTTTCCCGCTGGATCCGTTTGGCGTCGACCAGACTGGCGATTTGCTGGTATTCCTGCGGAAGTAAATAACGGAAGGAAAGGTCTTCAAGCTGCCATTTCAGTTCCCAGATTCCCAGCCGGTGAGCCAGCGGGGTATATATTTCCAGTGTTTCCTGGGCGATACTCAATTGCCTCTCCCGGGGCAGGGCGTCCAGGGTGCGCATGTTGTGCAGCCGGTCGGCCAATTTGATAAAGACAACACGCAGATCCTCGGCCATGGCCAGCAGCATCTTCCTCAAGTTTTCCGCCTGCGTGGCACTGGCGGCGGCGGCGGAAGACGTGAGAGCCACCTTACCAAGCTTGGTGGTACCGTCAACCAGCCTGGCTATTTCCTGCCCGAAGCGCGTCTCAATATCGGCGATGGGCAGGCCGGTGTCTTCGGGGATATCATGGAGCAGGGCTGCCGCCAGCGTACTGGCATCAAACTGAAGTTCGGCGAGGATGTAGGCCGTTTGCAGCGGGTGTTCCAGGAATGGCTCGCCGGACAGTCGTGTCTGTCCGTGGTGTTTTTCCGAGGCGAACAGATAAGCCGCCTCCACCACCCCTATCTTCTCGGCTGGCAGATAGTTCTTTATTTTCTCCAGAAGTACATTGAATTCCATAGTTTTCCGCCCCGGGCCGGAACCCTGGAGCTCTTTTCCCCTGATTAACATAAACACTGGCAATTTCAGTATAGCCCAAAAAACGGGCACTGTAAAATACTGGCTTGGTCTTTTAATTGCATAAAATCCCCGGTTTTGATATTGTTTTCAGGGATAGATATAAAACGATAGCGACAAAGCCCAGATACGCGATGCCAATTTAACCATCCCGGAGGCAGTATATCATGTCCGGAAAACGCAAAGCGAAGTGGCTGCAGGAGACCTATGAGCCAGCGGTGAAGCGCTCCCCAGAGAGGTCCAGATTCAGCCTGACCTCCGGCATAGAGGTGCAGCCTTTATACACCGGCGAAGACCTGGCCGGGATAAATATGGAGGAATCGCCCGGCTTTCCGGGGGAGTACCCTTTCGGGAGGGGCATCCAGCCCACCATGTATCGCGGCCGGCTGTGGACGATGCGTCAGTATTCCGGTTTTGCCTCGGCGGAGGAGTCAAACCGCCGCTACCGCTACCTCCTGGGGCAGGGGCAGACGGGGTTGAGCATCGCCTTCGATTTACCCACGCAGGTCGGCTACGACTCCGACCATCCCCTGGCCCGCGGGGAGGTGGGCAAAGTCGGCGTGCCCGTGGCAACGCTGCGCGACATGGAAGCCCTCTTCCGGGACATACCGCTGGATAAAGTCAGCACCTCCATGACCATCAACGCCACCGCCCCGGTACTGCTGGCGATGTACATCGCCCTGGCGAAAAAACAGGGCGCGGGACTGAATCAGCTTGAGGGAACCATCCAGAACGATATCCTGAAGGAATACATCGCCCGCGGCACCTATATCTTTCCCCCAGGCCCCTCCATGAGGTTGACCACGGACATCTTCGAATATTGCAGCCGGAATATGCCCCGCTGGAACACGATAAGCATCAGCGGCTATCACATTCGCGAGGCCGGAGCCACGGCGGTGCAGGAAATCGCCTTCACGCTGGCTAACGGCATCGCTTACGTGCAGGCGGCCATCGACCGCGGGCTGGACGTGGACGATTTCGGCGGGCGGCTCTCCTTCTTCTTCGACGCCCACAACAACCTGCTCGAAGAGGTGGCCAAGTTCCGCGCGGCGCGCCTGCTCTGGGCTAAAATAATGAAAGAACGCTTCGGGGCGCAAAACCCTCGCAGTTGCATGCTCCGCTTCCATACCCAGACGGCCGGTTGCGCCCTGACCGCCCAGCAGCCGATGAACAACATCGCCAGGGTCACCATCCAGGCGTTGGCGGCGGTTCTCGGCGGCACGCAGTCGCTGCACACCAACTCCTACGACGAGGCTTACGCCACCCCTTCCGAGGACGCGGTCACTACGGCGCTACGTACCCAGCAGGTGCTGGCCTACGAAAGCGGCGTGGCCGATTCCATCGACCCCCTCGGGGGCTCGTGGATGGTGGAGTCGCTGACGAAAGATATACAGGCTGCGGCGGAAGACTATATCAAAAAGATAGACACGCTGGGCGGCGCCCTGAAGTCCATCGAAAAGGGGTTCCCGCAGCGGGAGATACAGGAAAGCTCCTACCGCTACCAGAAGGAAGTCGAGGCGGAGGAAAGGGCGGTGGTGGGGGTGAACAAATTCGTCGCGCCGTACAGGAAGATAAAGGGGGTGCTCCGTATCGACCCGGCGGTGGCGCAGCGGCAGATCGCCCGGCTGAACGCGGTGAAAAAGGAACGGGACACGGCCGCCGTGGCGGCTGCCCTGGAAAACCTGAAAAGGGACGCGGCGGGCCGGGAGAACACCATGCCGTCTTTTATCCAGTGCGTGGAGGCCCTGGCCACCGTCGGCGAAATCTGCGACACTTTACGCGGGGTCTTCGGCGTGCAGAGGGAGTTTTTAATAATATGATTGCTGTCATTGCGAGACCATCCGCCGCAGGCGGAGGCGTGGCAATCTCTATCATTGAATTAATTTCATCATGGGGATTGCCGCATTGCTCTCTCTGTTTAACAACCTTGATTTATGAAAAAGGTCACTCCTAGCAATGACATTTGCAGGTATTAGCGATTACTCGTGAGAACAAGAAAGGGACAGTAATCCGATGATAAAGCGGGTCCACCATATCGGCATCGCGGTCAACAGCCTCAAGGAAAGCGCCGCCCTTTTTGAAAAAGTGCTGGGGGTCAAGGCGCATTACCACGACGCCCCCTGCCAGAAGGTGAGCGAGGCAGTCTTTAAAATCGGTGAAGGCGCGGAAATCGACCTCGTCGAGCCGACCGGCCCTGAAAGTACCGTGGCCAGGTTCCTGGAAAAGCGGGGGGAGGGGCTGCACCACCTCGCTTTAGAGGTCGATAATGTAGATAACGAACTTAAAGTGCTGGAGAGTAAAGGCGTCCAGCTTATCGATAAAGAGGGGAGAGAGGGGGTGGCGGGGCAAATCGGTTTCCTCCACCCTAAATCGCTGGCCGGAGTACTGATTGAGCTCGTCCAGCCGGAAAAGGAAGGGAAATAACAGGAAATGAGCCAGAAAAAGATACGCGTACTTATCGCCAAGCCGGGACTGGACGGGCATGACCGCGGCGCTAAAGTGGTCGCCCGCGCCCTGCGGGACGCCGGCATGGAGGTCATCTATACCGGCATCCGCCAGACACCGGAGATGATTGTCCAGGCGGCCCTGCAGGAGGACGTGGACGTCATCGGGTTGAGCTGTCTTTCCGGCGCTCACCTGGAGCTCTTCGGGGACGTGATGGCGGGGCTGGGGGAGAAGGGGCTGAAAGATATCAGCGTGGTGGCGGGGGGCATCATACCGGAGGACGATATCCCCGCGTTGGAGCAAATAGGCATTAAAGCCGTCTTTGGGCCGGGGACGCCCACTACCGAAATTGTTGCCTCGATTGAAAAGCTTGTTGCCGGTGGAAAACAGGATTAAGATACATCGCGGAGAGAAAAATGACCGACCGTGAATTATCGACAGAAGAACTGGAAGAAGGCTCCGAACTTCACCTTGACTTCGATAAGGTATCGAAAGTAGCGGCAGAGGTCGCCGGTGTCATGCCCGCCGCCGTCCAGAACGTGGATACCAAAGAGGTCATTCTGGTTGCCTACGTGAATAAGGCAGCCTTCCAGAAAAGTATCGAGACCGGCATCGCTACCTTCTGGAGTACTTCGCGTAACGAACTCTGGGTAAAGGGCGCTACCTCGGGTAATGCCTTTGAACTGGTCGAGGTAAGGGTCAACGACGAGCAGAACGCACTGGTATATATCGTCCGACCGAAAGGCGAAGGTATCTGTCACACCCGTAACTCAAAAGGTCAAGCCCGCAACTGTTTTTACCGCAGGTTAAATACTGATACCGGTACGCTGGAAAACCTCGACCCCTAGTTCCACGCTTTCAGGCTACGGAAGAACCTGTCCGGATTTTTACCAGAGAGCTCTATTAGCCTTCGGAGGCGACTCAGGTCATATTCTCCCTTCAACAATCCTTGATATCATCGAATCAATGATTTTGTGGGGAGGACAAAATGGTTCTATGCTAAGTACTTATCTCTCTCAAAATATTCATTATTTATCTTTTTTTTACTTTTTTTGAACATTCTTTATCATGCATATACTATTTTCATGCTATATTGAATTTGACCGTCAGAACGAGCAGCCACGCAGCCTGGAGGAAATAACTTAATGAGATTTTCCCTTATTAAGTTAAAGTACTCTTCAGTAAAAACGGTTAAAACTTAGGTTTGGCAGATTATTAGCTAATATGGGTGAACAGAAGAAAAAAAACGTATTTCCTGAAGAGAAATTTAGCAAAATATTTGACGAATACCGTGACAGGATAGACCAGATTGTCCGGAAATCCTCAAATAATTTCGTTGAAAACGAAACGTTAACTGTTGTTACGACTGAGGATGTCCCTGCTGAACCAGGCACAGAGGTCCGGGGGGCCCAGGAGAATACCGAAAATCAGCCCGGGATGGATAAGCAACCATCCAGAATAAAACTGCCTGATACTAAAAAATCCGCTAAGAAAATCAGCGAGACCGAACCTAAAGCTAAAAACATCATGTTAAAACAATCAATCAACTATACGGATATCACCAGGAGAATGAATAAAAAAAGATTGGGCGACCTCCTGATAGAAAACAAGATAATTACCCAAGCCCAGTTACAAAAAGCCCTTGAAGTGCAGAGCCAGGAAAGTGGCAGGTTAGGTGAAATCCTTATCAAGCAGGGGCTTATAAAATATGATACCCTGCTGGAATTTCTTAGTAAGCAACTGGAAATACCCATAGTAAATTTACAGGGCCGCATCATCAAGCAAGAAGTGCTGGAACGGGTCCCGGAGCACATAGCCCGAGGGCGTAACATTATTCCCGTGGAAATCGTTGATGATAAATTGGCCATCGTCATGGGATATCCCGAGGACATCATCACCATCGATGATATTCAACTGATAACGGGTATGAAAATATGTATCGCGCTGGGTAACCCGGCCGATATAGAAGCCGCCATCGATTTCAACTACGAATCAAGCCGAAAACTAGATATGGAAATAAACGAGGCCGAGGGTACAGCGAAGGATGAAGAAGAGGAAATTCAGGACAATATCGATTTTTCGCCAGCGGCCCAGAACCTCAATAAAATAATCAATCAGGCCGTACACGATGGCGCCTCGGACATACATATAGAACCTTATAAAAAGCGGCTACGTATACGCTTACGAATCGACGGCGTATTGCAGGATAAATATTCGCTGCCGGTCTCCGCTAATGATGTCATCGTAAGCAGAATAAAAATACTTGGAAAAATGAATATCGCGGAACACAGGCGCCCGCAGGACGGTCAATTCACAATTAAGTCAGGTCATAAATATATTGATATCCGGACCGCCACCGTAGGTACGGCCAACGGGGAAAGGGCCACCCTGCGTATTCTGGATAAGTCCCTGACCCTGATTAACCTGGATAAGCTCGGCTTCTTACCCGATACCCTGGAACAGTTAAAAAATATGCTGAAAAACACCTTCGGCATGGTCCTCGTGGGCGGCCCGACCGGGTCCGGTAAGACCACCACTTTATATTCCATGATAAACAATCTGGACCGCCACGAACTCAATATCATGACCATTGAGGACCCGATTGAGTACAGTTTTACAGATATCACTCAAATGCAGGTCAATGAGAAAGCGGGTATCAATTTTTCAAGCTGTTTGAAGGCATCGTTACGCCATGACCCCGATGTCCTCCTGATAGGTGAGATACGTGACCCGGATACGGCTAAAATAGCCGTTCAGGCGGCGCTGACCGGCCACCTGGTACTTGCCTCCATCCATGCCAATGATGTTTCCAGCATGCTTTTCCGGTTGGTTCATCTCGGCATAGAGCCATATCTAATTTCTTCAACACTTATCGGCCTGCTGGCGCAACGCCTGGTCCGCTGTGTTTGTTCCTATTGTGCTGAAGAGACGGCCCCGTCGGCGGAGGAGGTCAAAGCCTTCAAGGAACTCACGGGAGAGACACTGACCGCCGTGCATACCGGCAAAGGCTGCGGTATTTGCTCCAACACCGGCCATCACGGTCGGACGGGGATATTCGAGCTGATGGCCATGAATGACACTATCAGAAGCAAACTGATTGCCGGCGCCAGCGCCTCGGAAATCCGGCACGAGGCGATCAATCAGGGTATGGTAACGATAAGCCAGTCAGGCATGACCAAAGTCAAGCTGGGTCTATCTTCGACCAAAGACGTACTGCGTTCGATAAACGCGCTGGGATAACCGCCCCCGAGAAATGCTCCCCTTCCAATCAGTGTTTTCACTGCCACGATATCTTTATATCCCACCGACCAATTTCCCTGACACTCCTTTTTTACAGGGGGATAACAGGGAAGATTCATCTCATTCACGCGTGCATCAGGCGCGCAGGATTATCACGATATCCTGTTTGACAAAGCCGTGCCCATCGCCTACATTTAATATATCGACACCGATGCGTTCAAGGAGGGCTATCGAAAATGGAATGGGGAATGGCCAACCGCCTGGCGCAGCTGATTCCGGCGGACGGGCGCTGTGTTTTCATGCCCATCGACCACGGCTATTTTCAGGGACCGACCCGGAACCTGGAAGAGCCGGGAAAGACGCTCGAACCGATAATGCCGTATGCCGATGGCGTCTTCGTCACCCGCGGCGTACTGCGCGCGACGATTGACCCGGCCAAATCCAAACCGATTATTCTACGCGTGTCCGGCGGTACCAGCATGGTGGGCGCCGACCTGGCCAACGAGGGCATCACCACCGATATCGAAGAGGTCATTCGGCTGAACGCCGCGGCCGTCGGCATTTCCGTCTTTATCGGCACCAGCTACGAAAAGGAATCGCTGCTTAACCTCTCCCGGCTGGTCAACGAGGGCGAAAAGTACGGCGTCCCCGTAATGGCAGTCACGGCGGTAGGGAAAGAACTGGGGAAAAGGGACGCCCGCTATCTGGCTTTGAGCACGCGCATCTGCGCCGAGCTGGGCGCCCGCATCGTCAAGACCTACTGGTGCGAAAACTTCGAAAAGATAGTCCGGGGCTGTCCGGTGCCGGTGGTCATGGCGGGCGGGCCACAGACGGAAACGGAGCTGGAGGTATTCGAGTTCGTCCATGACGGCATCCAGAAGGGCGCTATCGGCGTCAACCTGGGGAGGAACGTCTGGCAGAACGACCATCCGGTGGCCATGATTAAAGCGATACGTGCCATTGTCCATGACGATGCCACCCCCCAGCAGGCGCAAAAGATATACGACACCGCGAAAAATGAGTGAGCCGTCAGCCGGGAAAATGCGCGTCGCCGTCTGGTACAACAACCAGGACGTCCGTATCGAGGAGAGGCCGCTGCCCCGCATCGGCGCGGGAGAGATGCTGGTGCGTATCATGGCCAGCGGCATCTGCGGCAGCGACGTCATGGAGTGGTACCGGCTCGACCGCGCGCCGCTGGTGCTGGGGCATGAAATCGCCGGCGAGGTCGTGGAGACAGGCGAGGGGGTGAAGCAGTATCAGGTCGGCGACCGCGTGGCCGTCGCCCACCACGTCCCCTGCAACACCTGCCACTACTGCTTGAGCGGCAACCAGACCGTCTGCGATACTTTACGCCGCACCAACTTCGACCCCGGCGGTTTCGCCGAGTACGTACGTTTGCCTGCCATTAACGTTGAACGCGGCGTTTTCCCCCTGCCCGATGATATGTCCTACGAAGAGGCCACCTTCATCGAGCCGCTGGCCTGCGTCCTGCGCGGGCAAAGAAGGGCACACCTCAAACCGGGCCAGAGCGTGCTCGTCATCGGCAGCGGCATCTCCGGACTGCTCCACATCATGCTGGCGCGGGCGTCCGGCGCGGGAAAAATTACGGCGGTGGACATCAACAATTACCGCCTGGCGGCGGCCCAAAAGTTCGGGGCAGACACGGCTTTTTCGGCAAACGAATATTCGCCCGAACGGCTACGTGAAGTCAACGGCGGCTATCTGGCCGACCTGGTCATCGCGTGCACCGGCGCCATGGAGGCCATCAACCAGGCACTCGCCTCTGTGGAACGTGGCGGCACCATCCTTTTCTTCGCCCCCACCGGCCCCGGCGTGTCCATCCCGCTTTCAATTAACGATGTCTTCTGGCGTAACGACGTGACATTGACCACCTCTTACGCCGGCAGCCCCGCCGACTACGCCGCGGCGCTCAAGTTGATAACGGCCTACCGCTTGCCGGTGAAGCAGATGATTACCCACCGGCTGGGGCTGGCGGAGACAGGGGCCGGGTTCCGCCTGGTCGCCGGAGCGGGGGAGTCTCTAAAGGTAATCATCGAGTCGCAGCGCTAAGTAGGTTGCGGTGATAACGCAATTTCATAATGACGATATATTAAACAGGTATGGTGTTGAAAATATTACCCAAAAAACACCAATCGTCCTTATCCGGTTTGATTTTAATTAATCCGTACCAATTGATCATACTTACTTTTATCCTTACCCCCTGCCCCCCTTTCCAAACGGGTCTCCGGACGGATTCAGGAATTCCTGTTTGGAAAGGGGGAGATGTTTGAGAGGGTGGCGGAGCCCCCCTCTCTGTTGCGCTCCCCTCTCCAGCCAATTGTGACTTGGTCTATATCCGATGCATAGGCTGGAGAGGGGATAAAGGGGTAAGGCAGGCACGCCATCGTATATAAAAAGTAAAACCCTCTTCTTTTTGAACTTCTTGGTTTGGCAGACTATAATGGTATTGAGACTTCAGGCCGCAGCATACAAATGAACAAGATAAAAGTGCTGATTGCCGACGACCATGCCCTCTTCCGCGAGGGGACACGCAGCCTCATCGAACAGGAGAAGGACATGGAGGTGGTGGGCGAGGCCAGCGACGGGGCCGAGACCATCAAACTGGTCAGGGAGCTGCGCCCCCACGTCGTACTGATGGACATCGCCATGCCGAAGGTCAATGGCATCGAAGCTACCCGTCAGACTAAAGTTGATTACCCGGCGACGGCCGTTTTAATACTGACCGCCTATGACAACGACCAGTACATCGTGGCTTTGCTGGAGGCGGGCGCCGCCGGATACCTGCTGAAAAACGTCAGCGGCGCCGACCTGGTCAACGCCATCCGTGCCGTATATGCCGGTGAAGCCGTACTCCACCCCACCATTGCCCAGAAAGTCTTCGGCCGCCTGGGATTGAGCAGCCGGCCATCGGCCACGTCCCAGGAAGCCGAGCTTAGCGAGCGGGAAATGGAGATACTGAAGCTGGCCGCCCGTGGGATGAGCAACCAGGACATTGCCGCCCAGCTTTACTTGAGCCGCCGCACGGTACAGGCGCACCTGGCCAATATCTTCCGTAAAATGGACGTCGGCTCCCGGACGGAGGCTGTGTTGCAGGCCCTTAGAAAAGGCTGGCTCGTCCTGGACGACCTAGCATAAAGGCTATGGCGAAGCGTAAACTCGTGAAGCGATTTTACCAAATTCCTCATTTCTGGGGCATATTGGCCATCATGTACATCGGCGCCCTTTTATACTATGCTGACCATATTCCCTGGTACCAGACCTTCTTTCCCCGAGCGCCTATCGAGCTAGCTCAATATTCGACCTACCGCATCCTCTCCATCATCCCGGTAGCCTACGCCGCCTTCGTTTTTCGCTGGAGGGGCGGTGTGATAACTGCGGTATTTATTTTTATAGCCCTCCTGCCGCGCGCTATATTTTTTTCCACGCAGGTATACGAGGCGATAACCGAGACCTTTGCCTTCTTTTTCATCGGCCTACTGGTGACCTGGCTGATCCACCGGCAACAGCAGGCGGTCCACCAGCTGGAAAACGCTCATCAGGAACTTAAGGCGGATATTCAGATTATCAAAGATGATGAGAAGCGGATGACGGCCTTGAATCGGATAGCGAGTACTGTAGCGGAATCTTTGGAACTAAGCACGGTCTTGAGCAATGCCATCGATAACGTCGTCGATGTGATGAAGGCGGATGTCGCCTGGATTTTTCTGCTGGATGAGGACGGCGGCGAACTTTCCCTGGAAGCCCACCGTGGCTCGGCCGAGGAGCTGGCCCGGGGCGTGGACCGGCTCAAGCTGGGCGAGGGTTTCAACGGGCGGGTAGCCCAGTCAGGCCAGCCCCTTTTCGTCGAAGACGCCTCCCAGGACCCGCGCCTTACCCGGGAGGTGGTCAGCAAGTTCAAACTCCGTTCGACACTTATCGTCCCGGTCAGTTCCAAAAAGAAAGTCAACGGCACCATCTGCATCGCCATGTACAGCCACCGCCAGTTCCAGCCGGAGGAGGTCGAGCTTTTAACAGCCATGGGCAACCAGATCGGCGTGGCCGTGGAGAATGCCCACCTTTACCGGCAACAGCAGGTCACCACCCAGCAGTTGCGAATCTCCGAAGAGCGCTACCGCGGCCTCTTTGAAAACTCCACCGATGCCCTTTTCGTCGTCTCGACCACCGCCCGGATTATCTCGGTCAACCGGGCCTGCGAAGAACTGACCGGCTACACGCGCAAGGAACTGACGTCCACGACCATATACAACCTGTTTTCCAGCGATACCAGGGAAAAGCTGGTGCAAATGTTCACAAGCAATCTGGACCGGTTTCCGGCAGGCGGAATCGAGGATGCGCGGCTCACCCGGAAAAACGGAACGGAAGCCTATGTCGAACTCCGTATCAGCCCCATTCTCCGGAAGGATGAGGTGCTCGGGTTGCAGGTAATCGCCCAGGACGTGACCGAGGAAAAGCAGCTACGGCGGAACATGGAGTATTATATAAAACAGGTGACCAAGGCCCAGGAAGATGAACGCCTGCGTATCTCCCGCGAGCTGCACGACGACACCGTCCAGGTACTGGCGACGCTATCCCGGGGTATCGATTCCTTTATTGCCGGTGAGAAAAAAAGCCCCCGGCCGACGGTAGAACAGCTGAAAAAGCTGCACGAGATGGCCAACTCGGCCCTGGAAGGGGTACGGCGTTTTAGCCAGGACTTGAGGCCTTCCATACTGGATGACCTCGGTCTGGTGCCTGCCCTCGAGTGGCTCATTACCGACCTCGAAAAAGGATACGGTATGACTACCAAGGTCGATATCACCGGCAGCCAGCGCCGTCTTTCACCGGAAATAGAGCTCACCGTCTTCCGCATCGCCCAGGAGGTGTTCAGCAACATCAGGCGGCACTCACAGGCTTCGACAGTAGAGATGGGGCTGGACTTCAGCGCCGATGCCCTGACTCTGGTGATCAACGATAACGGCCAAGGCTTTAATATTCCCGCGCGTACCAGCGACCTCGCTGTATCTGGAAAACTTGGCATCCTCGGCATGCGGGAAAGGGCCCGCTTGGTGGGGGGCACGCTGATAGTGCAATCGGAAAAGGATAGTGGCACCACGGTCACCTTGAGGATTCCGGCCTAGTCCGGCGGGGTATAAGGTTCCGGGGATTGCGAGCCGGTATGTATCCGGAGACCGGAAACAAAGGCTGTCACCGCGACGGGGCAGAACTGGGTGCCCGAACATTCCTGCAGTTCTTCAATCGCCTGTTCAATGCTCATAGCCTGGTGGTAGGCGCGTCCGGTTGTCATGGTGTCAAAAGCATCAGCAATAGCTATCAGCCTGGCGCCCAGGGGTATCTCTTCGCCCCGAAGCCCCTCGGGATAGCCTTTGCCATCGAACCTTTCATGATGATAGAGCACAAGTTCGCTCGCTTTTTCCAGGTAGGTGATTTCCCTTAATAAATTAGCTCCTTTGGCCGGGTGCTGGCGGATTACCTCCCATTCCTCCGGCGTGAGGGCGTCTTTTTTATTCAATATACAGGAGTCAATTTCTATTTTGCCGATATCATGCAGTATCGCCGCACTCCGTAATATTTCATTCTCGTCGGGGGAGAGGGAAAAGTAGGTCCCGGCCATGACCGTGTATTCCATCACCCTTTGAGAGTGGCCGCAGGCATACGGGTCCTTGGCATCGATGGCCGCCGCCAGCGTCGAGATGGTGTTTTTAAATGCATCCAGAATGACCTGATACTGCCGTGTATTCTCTATCGCCATGGCGGTGGTAGTGGCGACGGAAACAATGGCTTCCAGGTCATGCTCTTCGAATTCCGTATCATCCATCTTGTTGATAGCTTCAATGACGCCCAGGATTTTATGCTGGACCATCAGCGGAGCACAGATCAGGGCTTTAGTTTGAAAACCCGTGGTATCGTCAATCATTTTATGAAATTTTTCACTGCGGGCTACATCATTGACGATGAGGGGTTTACCCGTACGGGCTACCTGACCGGCGATGCCGTACCGCGTGGACAATTTTACCTGCCGCAGCGCTTTACCTACCGGGCCGGAGGCGACCTCAAAGAATAACTCTTCCTCATTATCCCCGAAAAGGAGGATAGAGGCCGCCGCTATATTTAGTGTCTTCTGGGACGTCTTGATGACCTGTTCCAGCATCTGGGTCATCCGCGGCGATGACCTGATTTTTTTACTGACCCCGCATACCAGTTCCAGCCCGGGTTTAGGCTCTCCCTCCACATGGGCTGGTACCGAACCGGATAGCATTCTTTCCAGACTATATACCATATTCAAATACCCATAATGGTGATACTTGGTACTTTCTAGACTTACACCCCCACCGTCTCGAGACTGCGGAACATCTCACGGTTTTTCTCCGTCAAACGGGAATATTCTTCATTGACCACCCAGACCAGTTCATTGTCACCTACACCAGGGATGGAAACATATTTGGGCACAAAAACCTGGCGGAATTGCGCCGGCATGTGCTCGCGAACCTGGAACCCACGGTGCGGAAAGCAAAAGGTCAAAGAACTCAAACGGGAGAGTCGCGTAGCATTGTTGATACAATGCCCGACGTATTCTTTATCATTACCGATGCCGTAGACCTTACCCCGCGCCACCCCGCATCTAAGAGTAGCCGGTGGTTTATTAACAACCATTGAGATACGCGGGTAAAACTCCGTCCGGTAGGCACAACAGACTTTATGGAGAGTGCCGGCCAGCTGGCATATCTGCTCTTCCGTCATCTTCTGGGCGTCCCAGAGCACCAGGAGGCCATCGCCCAGAAACTTGACCATGATAGGCAGCCCTGTCCAGAGCGTACTATGGTCGCCGTAGTCTTTTTCCGTAATCCTTTTACGGATATTACTGAAAAACCACTCCAGAAAATCGTTTAGGAACTTGGGGATGACCAGATACGAGTCCACCTGGTTACAGAACGCCGTAAAGCCCGTCAGGTCAAATACGGCGGCCACGGCCTCTTTTTCCCGGCAGGGAGCATTGATATCGCCGAGCTCCAGCACCGAGGGATTGAACCTTTTAATGGTCTCGTTATCAATCAGTTTAGAGTTATTTCCCCGGCCATCCGGCAACGAGCCCCTGGAGCCGGGAGCCCTAACCCTTCTTACGATTACCCGTCTTACTTTTCCCATCAAACAAGCCTGTCTACCGGAGCATCGAATATCAAGCTACATAACTGATATAATGCTCTTAGAATATTTATAATCCGCCTGATGGTTATATTATTAGCAAGCAGGTAAATAAAACGTAAACATAGCTGGCGGGCGTCTAAATAATTTGTTAATAACACGGCATATTGCCGTGCCGGGCCAGCCATGATAATATTAAAGATATACGGTAAATATTTGCCGTATATTTCAAAAGTAAGTAAACACAACATAAGAAGAAAAATGGCCAGAGCCTTAATCATTACCAGAGACGCCGATTCCAGGGAAGAGCTGCGGAAAACCTTATCCTATAATGATATTACGTTCCTTTTTATCACTTACAGCAACGGGTTCCGGCAGGAAATAACCGGTAAGCAACCCGAAGTCCTCCTCCTGGAAATGGGAGAACAGCTTCCAGGACCGGAAACCCAGGAAATTATCAGGAAGGTCAAAAAGGAGAAAAGGGTACCGGTTATCGCCCTGATTCCCAGGGAATATCTGGATAAAATGGACGCCAACCCGGACATTGATGATTTTCTGGTAACACCCTACGATGTCCAAGAGCTGGTTATAAGGATAAACAGGCTCCTCGGCAGCCGCGGCCCGGAGAGCCAGGAGCCCATCCAGGGCCAGGGACTGACCATCGACCCGGACACCTGCGAGGTGACAGTAGACGGCAGCAAAGTGGAACTTACCTTTAAAGAATATGAATTGCTCAAACTGCTGGCGAGCCACAAAGGGCGCGTCTTTACCCGGGAGGTCCTGCTCGATAAAATCTGGGGCTATGACTATTACGGCGGCGACCGCACCGTCGATGTACACATCCGCCGGTTAAGGAGCAAAATCGAACAGAACCGCGGCTACATCGAGACGGTGCGCAATATCGGCTACCGCTTCGTTAAAGACTCTTAGAAACGTTCCCGGTGATACTTCCTCACTGCCGGTAAAGAACAGGCAATCCCCGTTCTAATATAACCAACTCGCCCCTGACGACTACAAACAAAAGGCACCTGTCTGCGTCTTTCTTACTGACTTTGTAACATGATTGTAATATAACAAGGTTAAAGTATAAGTAAATACTAATTCCGGAGGTCCTTGATGACTATCAACGCGGCAGATACTGTCTGGATTCTCGTCTCGGCGGCCCTGGTCATGCTGATGACACCCGGTCTGGCCCTGTTTTACGGCGGCATGGTACGGCGCAAAAACATCCTCTCCACCCTGATGACGAGCTTCGTCTGCCTGGGAGTGATAGGTCTGCTCTGGTTCGGGTGGTTCGGCTTCAACGCCGGCAGCGCCCTGACCGCCGGCGGGCTGGCAGCCAATGCTTTCGTGACCACCAACACCTCGGCAGCGGCCGCGGCCGTCAGAAAGGAATCCCCCTGCAGTGGCGCGTCGGGGAATACCGGGTGGACCTGCTGCCCAAGCTCAAGATCGAAATGGTCGTCCTCGATGAGGACGTGCCGGTGGCGATAGATGCCATCGTGAGAAACGCGCGGACGGGTGAAACGGGCGATGGCAAGATATTCGTCCTGCCAGTGGAGATGGTAGTACGCGTCCGAACCGGGGAGAGAAACGAAAGCGCAATCTAGAAAACACGGGGGAAGATATATGGAATAAGGCGCGCCGCTAAGAAAATTAATGACAAAAGGCTGAATAACATCTATAATAACAATATTACAGGAGAGGGAAATGGCAAATAAAAGAAGCAAAGAGGAAGCTAAGGAATACATACTCAAGATGGCTAAAGAACATGACGTCAAGTTTATCTGGCTCTGGTTTACCGATATCCTGGGCATACTGAAGAGCTTCGCCATCACGGTGGAGGAACTGGAAGGGGCGATGGAAGAAGGGATGGGCTTCGACGGCTCCTCAATCGAGGGATTTGCGCGCATTGACGAGAGCGACATGGTGGCCATGCCCGACCCGGACACCTGGCAGCTGCTGCCCTGGACACCGCCCGAGCACCGTGCCACCGCCCGTATGTTCTGCAACATCTTGAGGCCCGGCGGCGAACCTTTCGAGGGCGACCCCAGGTATATCCTGAAAAAGAACCTGAAAAGGGCCGCCGACCTAGGTTATACGTATTACGTGGGACCGGAGCTGGAATATTTCTATTTCAAAGATGCCCAAGGCACCGAATTCCTGGACCGGGGAGGGTACTTCGACCTGACGACGCGTGATGCTGCCATCGAGCTAAGGAGGGATACCGTACTACAGCTGGAAAAAATGGGCATAGGCTGCGAATACTCCCACCATGAGGTCGCCGATAGCCAGCATGAAATCGATATGCGCTACACCGATGCCCTCACCATGGCGGACAACGTGATGACCTACCGCCTGGTGGTCAAAGAGGTTGCCCTGAAAAACGGGGTTTACGCCACTTTCATGCCCAAGCCGGTCTTCGGCATCAACGGCAGCGGCATGCATGTCCACCAGTCGCTTTTCAGAGGCGAAAAGAACGCCTTTTTCGATGCCAAAGACTCCTATCATCTCTCCAAGGATGCCCGGGGCTACATCGCCGGCCTGCTCAAACACGCCCCGGAGATAACTGCCGTCTGCAACCAGTGGGTCAATTCCTACAAGAGGCTGGTGCCGGGTTATGAGGCGCCGGTCTACCTTTCCTGGGCGCGGCGTAACCGCTCCGACCTCGTCCGCGTGCCGGAATACCGGCCGGGCCGCGAGAAAGCCACCCGTATCGAGTTCCGGAGCCCGGACCCTGCCTGCAATCCCTACCTTTGCTTCAGCGTCATGCTGGCGGCGGGTCTGGAGGGAATCGAAAAGGGGTATAAAGAGCCGGACCCCATCGAAGAGAACGTCTACGAAATGAGCGATGAAGAGCGGAAGGAACGGGGTATCGGTACGTTGCCCGGCAGCCTGATGGAAGCCATCCGGCTGACGGAAAACAGCGAGGTAGTTAAAAAAACCCTGGGCGACCACATCTTTTATTCTTTCATCGATAACAAAAAACAGGAATGGGACAATTACCGTACCCACGTAACCGAGTACGAGCTCGAACGCTACCTGCCGATTTTATAAGTGGAGGCTGAACCGAATTGACCAAGTGGCGTGATACCCGCCGACTTCGCGTCGGGATGGCGCAGATCAACGTCACAGTGGGAGATTTTGCCGGCAACCAGCGGAAAATACTGAAAGCGATTGAAGAGGCCAGGGCTGCGGGCGTGGACCTCCTCACCTTCCCGGAGCTGGCCGTTTGCGGCTACCCGCCCGAAGACCTCCTCTTCAAGCCGCAGTTCATCGCGGAAAACCTGAATCTGCTGGATAAAGTAATCGAGGCCTCGCCGGGCATCACGCTGGTCATCGGCTTCGTGGACGCCGACGGCGATATTTATAACGCCGCCGCGATTATCCATGACGGCCGCCTCATCGATACCTACCACAAGACCTACCTGCCGAACTATGGCGTCTTCGATGAGAACCGCTATTTCCGGGCCGGCAGCCGCTACCCGGTGTACGTCATCGGCGGCATAAATGTGGGCGTTAATATCTGCGAGGACATCTGGTACGAGTCAGGGCCTTCTACCGTTCAAACATACTCCGGGGCCGACGTCATCATCACCATCAGCGCTTCGCCTTACCACTTCGGCAAGACACATACCCGGGAAAGAATGATTGCCACCCGCGCTACCGATAACGTGGCCATCTTCGCCTTCAACAACCTGGTGGGAGGGCAGGACGAGCTGGTCTTCGACGGCAACAGCCTGATACTGGACGAGAGGGGGCAGCTCATCGCCCGGGGCCGGCAGTTCCAGGAAGACCTGATAATCGCCGACCTCGACGTCGAAAACGTTTTCCGCACCCGCCTGCACGACCCCCGCTGGCGCCAGGGACAGCTCAAGCGCGAGGAGGAGGGACTGCCGGAGACGGAGACCATCGTTATTACCGAAGCACCATCGGGCGCGGCCAAACCGACTCTGCCGGCCCGAAAGACAGAGGTATCGGACGTCACCGCCGAGATATACCAGGCCCTGGTGCTGGGCACGCAGGACTATGTCCTGAAAAACGGCTTTAAAAAGGTGCTCATCGGCCTTTCTGGCGGCGTGGACTCCAGCCTGGTAGCCGTGATAGCCGTCGACGCGCTGGGGAAGTCGAACGTGGTCGGCGTAGCCATGCCGTCGCGGTACTCCTCGCCCGGCAGCCTGACCGATGCCGAAATCTTGAGTAAAAACCTGGGCATCAAGCTTTACAACATCCCCATCGAACAGGTATTCCAGGGTTACCTGGATACCCTGGCCGAGGCCTTTAAGGGGATGGAGCCGGGCATCGCCGAAGAAAACCTCCAGGCGCGCATCCGGGGCAATTTGTTAATGGCGCTTTCCAACAAGTTCGGCTGGCTGGTGCTGACCACCGGCAATAAAAGCGAGTATGCCACAGGCTATACCACGCTGTACGGGGACATGGCGGGGGGCTTCGCCGTCATCAAGGACGTGCCCAAGACCATGGTCTACAAGCTGGCGGCGCACCGTAACGCCCTGGCCGGCAATGACCTGATACCGGATACCGTATTCAAAAAACCGCCTTCCGCCGAACTGCGGCCCGACCAGAAGGACACCGATTCGCTGCCCACCTATGAGGTGCTCGACCCCATACTGACCGCCTATGTTGAAGAAGATAAAAGCATCGAGCAGATTGTAGCCACCGGCATCGATGAGAAAATCGTCCGGCGGGCGGCGCGGCTGGTGGACACCAGCGAATACAAACGGCGGCAGGCGCCGCCCGGTGTGAAGATAACGCCGCGGGCCTTCGGCAGAGATAGAAGGCTGCCCATCACCAACCGGTTCAAGAGAGATTAAGCGGCGGTTATTACCTGCTGGCCGACCCCGTCCGTTTAAGCCTGATATTTACCCAGGGCGTCATAGAAGGCCCGCCAGAACGGGTCGACGATGGGGTGCTCCAGCTTCCTCTCCTGCCCTTCCTCCACCAGCACCATGCCCTTCTCCGGCGCGGTCAGCTCGCCGACCACGGAAGATTTGATGCCCTTCCCGGCCAGGGCCCGTACCACGGCGTCGGCTTTGGGCGCCTTGCAGGAAATAATCAACGTTCCTTCGCTGATGGAGGCATAAGGTTCGATATCAAAGAACCGGCACACCTCGGCGATACACTCTTCCATGATAATTTTTTCCTTTTCAACCCGGACGCCCAGTCCGGCGGCCTGCGCCAGCTCGTAAAGGCCGCCCCACACGCCGCACTCGGTGGCATCGTGCATGGCGGTCACGCCGCTATCGCGGACGCCCACGCTCACGGCGGTGAGGGCATCCTCCACGACGGACATCTTGTAAAATATCCCCTGCGCTTTATCGCTGAACTCCGTCCCGAACTCCTTCTCGATAATTTTAGGGAACATGGCCGCAAAGATACCCGTGGCCTCGATGGCCGGGCCCTTGGTGATGATTATCTTGTCACCAGCCCGGCAGAATTTAGGAGTAACGTATTCATCCAGCCCGCCGATGCCGACGATAGTGGCCCCGCCGACCATGGGATAGTGGCAGTTCTCGTAGCGGGCGGTATGGCCGGTAATTACCGTTATGCCCAGTTTTTCACACTCCCGGTGCATGACCTCCCAGACCGTTTCCAGCTGCTTCTTGGTCATCTCCATCGGCAGGTTGAGGTCGATGGCGAGGAACTTCGGCTTGAGCCCGCTGGTGACGGAATCGGAGGCGATGATGTGGATGGCGAACCAGGCCGCCCGCTCCCAGCCGTACTCCGGCACGATGAAGACGGGGTCGCAGGTAAACGAGGCCGCCTGTCCCCCTATTTCCGCGATGCCGACATCCACGCCGTGCTGCGGCCCCACCAGGACTTTATCGCTCCTGGCGCCCAGGCGGGGGAAGATAAGCTCTTTGAAGATTTCCGGGGAAATTTTACCGATTTCCGGCATGTCGTTCATGGGTATGGCTCCTTAAACATGTATTTTAATCAATAAAAAACCAGAAGCTGAAAAGGGACGGCTTCCGGTCTTAACTTCACTTCCCTACGCTCGCATTACCGAGTTCAGGTTCAAAGGGTGTGTCCCGATAAAATCGGGGCTCTCAGCCTTCCAGCTCCCCTAGTGGCAATATTCAGTTTGACTATATTCTAGCCCATCGGCAGCCCGGGTTTCAAGTTACCCGTACCCGCGGCCGTTTTCAACACCTTTGACCGCCGGCTAGCCTGCGGCTTATAATTCACCTCGGAGTGAGGTAAGTCTTTGACGCCAAAACATCGCCGGGGGTCCGACACATGGAACTAAAAAGCCTGAAAGACAAAGTGGCCATCGTGGGGGTGGGCTATACCCCGCAGGGAAAGATACCCGGCCGGAGCGCGTTGAGTTTCCACCTGGAAGCCGGGAAAAACGCCATCGCGGACGCCGGCCTCAAGATAGCGGATGTTGACGGGCTGTTGATACAACCCGCCATGGGCGACCCCACCGTTACCGCCCCGCTGGTGGCCCAGCATCTGGGCCTGCGTCCCCGTTTCCTGGCGGCGCACGATGTCTGGGGCGCTTCCGCCGGCTGCCAGGTACAGCTAGCCGTCTGGGCGGTGACTCACGGCGCGGCCAACTATGTACTCTGCACCTACGGCGAAGACGCCCGCTCCGGCGTCAGCGAATACAACACCAACCTGAACGGCGGAGCCGAGTGGGGCTACTACGGCGCGGCGGCCAGCTACGCCCTGGCCGCCCGCAGGGCCATGTACGAGTTCGGCACGGGGCCGGAGACCTGGAAAGAGATAGCCGTAGGGCAGCGCCGCTGGGCCAACCTCAACCCGCGGGCGATGATGTACGGCAAGACCATGTCTTACGAAGACTACTATAACTCGAGTCTTTACGTGGAGCCTTTCAGGCTCTTTGATATCTGCCAGATATCCGATAGCGGGCGGGCTTTCATCGTGACGACCTCCGAGCGCGCCAGGGACCTGAAAAAGCGCCCGGTCTACGTGATGGGAATGGGACAGAGCCACCCGGTCAATAATCCCCCCCAGGCTGTCCATCTGACCGGCAATACCGGCGCCAGGCAATCCAAGGAGGACGCCTTCAGGATGGCCGGCATCACCCTGAAAGATATCGACGCCTGCGAGTTCTATGACTGCTTCACCTATACGGTGGAGGTGGAGCTGATGGACTACGGTTTCTTCGGCCGCGGCGAGGGCAAAGACTTCCTGAAGGCCGACAGGATTGGCCCCGGTGGGGATTTCCCCCTGAACACCTCCGGGGGGCTGCTTTCCGAGGCCTACCAGATGGGTTTTACGCCCCTCACCGAAGCGGTAGTGCAGCTACGGGGCGAGGCCGGGGAAAGGCAGCTGGGAAAACCGACCGGCACGAAAGAACCGGAGATTATCCTCGTGGGGAATAACGGTGGGGTGATGCAGACCCACAGCACCGTCATCTTAAGGAGATAGCCCATGGCGAATTATAACAAACCTTTGCCGTTGCTCAACGAAGAGACGAGACCATACTGGGACTACTGCCGAAAGCACGAGTTGAGGATGCAGAAATGTAGTCAATGCGGTTATATCCGTTTCCCCATCAGTGTTATCTGCCCGAAATGTCATTCTATGGAAGCTGAATGGACGAAATTGAGCGGGAAAGGAAAGATTTACAGCTTTACCATCTACCGTGTGCCCTACCATCCGGCTTTCAAGGACGATATCCCGTATGTGCTGGCGATTGTCCAGCTGGACGAGGGGCCCCGGATGGAAAGTAATATCATCGGGTGCAAGGTGGAACAGGTGAGGATGGAGATGCCGGTGGTGGTCGCTTTCGATGATGTCACGCCCGAGGTCTCGCTACCGAAATTCAGACCGGCCGATGCGGAGGCGGGGAAATGACTTACGCTAGTCTGCTGCTGACCAGGGAGGACGGCATCGGCACCGTCACCATCAACCGTCCCGAGGTCATGAACGCCCTGAATATCGAAGTATTCGAAGAGCTTTACCGGATGTTCACGGAAATAGAAAACGACCCGGATATCCGTGCGGTCATACTGACAGGAGCGGGTAAGGCGTTTGTCGCCGGCGTGGACATCCGGGAAATGAAGGACAACGATTCTAAAAGCATCCGGAAGTTCATCAAAATCGCCCGCCGGGCCGGTGACGCCGTGTACAATTTGAGCAAGCCCGTGATAGCCGCCGTCAACGGCTACGCCTTCGGCGGGGGCAACGAGCTGGCCCTGGTCTGCGACTTGAGGATAGCCTCGGAAAACGCCCGATTCGGCCAGCAGGAAATCAACCTGGGGATTGTCCCGGGGGGCGGGGCTATCCAGCGGCTCACAAGGCTGGTGGGCCTGACCAGGGCCAAGGAACTAGTATATTTCGGTGAGGTGATTGACGCCCAAACAGCCCTGGAAATAGGTTTCATCAACAAAGTAGTACCCGCAGATAAATTAATGGATGAAGCCCGGGCCTGGGCGCAGAAACTGCTGGGTAAAAGCTCCGTGGCGCTGTCTTACGCCAAGAAAGCTTTTCAGGCCGGGGCCGATATGGACTTGGCGGCTGGCCTGGACCTGGACGAGAGCTATTTCGCCCGGTGCTTTGACACGGAAGACCAGAAAGAGGGGATGCAGGCCTTCGTGGAGCGGCGGAAACCGAAATTCAAGAACAGGTAAAAGATAAAGTCTATTTTTTGCCTTTTAACAAGGGTGACATGGCCCGCAACCGGGCAACAATGGGGGGCAGTACCTCGATGACCTGCTCTATCTCCTTATCTGTTGTCCATTTCCCAAGGGTAAAGCGCAGGGAGCCACGCGCCTGCTGGTGAGGCAGTCCCAGGGCCAGCAGCACGTGGGACGCCTCGAGGCTGCCCGAGGAGCAGGCGGAACCGGTTGAAGCGTAAATTCCGGCGAGGTCGAGATTGAGGAGCATCGACTCTCCTTCGACGTACTTAATACTCAAGTTGACGTTATTGGGCAGGCGCCGCACCGGATGGCCATTCAGGCGAGTATCTTTGATACGCTCCATGAGTCCGGCGATTAATTTGTCCCTCAATCGGGTCAGTTGCCGCATTTCCTCCGGCATTTCCTTAAGGGCGAGTTCCGCCGCTTTACCGAAGCCGACGATGCCGGGGACATTCTCGGTGCCGGCCCGCCGGCTGCTCTCCTGCTCGCCACCGTGGACGAATGAGGCCAGGTTTACGCCTTTTCTTATGTAAAGCGCACCCACGCCCTTAGGACCGTACAGCTTGTGGGCCGACATGGAGAGGAAAGCGACGCCCAGATCGTTCACATCTACAGGAATGTGCCCGGCTGTCTGGACGGCGTCGGTGTGTAAAAGGACACCGGCCTCACGGGTGATTTTTCCTATTTCCGCCAGGGGCTGTATCGTCCCCACCTCGTTGTTAGCGTGCATTACGGATACCAAAATAGTCTCCGGAGTAAGCGCCTTTTTCACCGCGTCGGGGTCGACCAGGCCGTAAGCGTCCACCGGCAGATAGGTAACTAGAAAGCCTCTCTTTTCAAGGAATTTACACGTCTCCAGCACGGCGTGGTGTTCGATGGCGGTGGTGATAATATGATTGCCCCGGCCTTCACTCGCGAACATTACGCCCTTGATGGCGTAGTTATCCGCCTCGGTGCCGCTGCCGGTGAAGACTATCTCTTCCGGTCGGCCGCCGATAAGCGCGGCGACGCCCGCCCTGGCCCCCTCGACCGCCGCCCTGGCGGCCTGCCCGCAGGCGTGAATCGCCGAGGGATTACCGAAGTTCTCCGTAAAGTATGGCCGCATCGCCTCCAGGACATCAGGGTGCACCGGCGTGGTAGCGGCATAGTCGAGGTAAATTCCTGTCATTAATTCACCTGTCAAATAATCAATGCCATCCGGGATAGGGCACCCTCTTTTTCGTCACCCTACCCCGGATATTATCTCAATATTACCCCGGCACCTTCAACTCTAAACCGGCACTTCTTCTATCTTGCGTTCTTCGAGGCTCTTGAAGATGATGCCGGCCTCCACGCCGGGCAGCGGCGCCACCGGCTCCGTCAGGGTAAAGTCCCCTTTTTGAATCCAGGCTTTCAGGGTCTGGGCAATCTCCACCGCCTTGGGATAGCTGGAGAGCGATGAAGTGGGCACCGGCTTGCCGCGTACCTCAATCCGGCCGGTCTTAAGCTGGGCGTAGCTGACCTCGCCCAGGATATCCGGCTGACGCTGGGGGTAGGCCCCGGAATAGTCCACGATGGGAGCGAAGATTTCGGCATCCATTACCGTTGTGTAGCGGAGTATTTCCTCGGAGAGCACCGGTATGGGCACGCCGATACCCACGGCCATGGTGGCGCCGTAGCCCTGCATGCTGATGCCGCGGAGCCAGGCCGGCTTCATCTGTTTCAGGTCGCCGATGACGGCCAGGGTGCCGGCGGCCCTCCGGGGCACACCGTTTTCGCCCCGGGGGACACCCGGATTGTGCTGCGTCCCCTGCCAGGCCACGTAGCCGACACCGCCGCCCAGAAACAGCCTTGTACCGATGCCGATGGTCTTATAGAAGGGGTCGTTGAGCAGCGGCGAAAGCTGGCCGGCGCTACAGTAGTTAGCGTTACCCAGGTTAGGCTTTAAAGTCCCCATGTAAGTATATATCGTCTTGGCGGAGAAGTTTACCGCCACGTTATAGTTCTGGTAGCAATTCCGGGGATTGAAAAGGACGGCCTCGTTGACGTCCTTGAGGTTGAGGAGGGTCTCCAGTTTCTTCCTCGGATAGCAGTCCGTACCATAAGCCGTGGCCACCAGCCGGACGTCCTTGCCGGAAACAAGCTCCTCGATGACGTGACCGCCGCCGTACCGGAACTCGCCGGGGTGCACCCGATTCCGTGGGTCGTCGTCCGGCAGCGCTGTACAGCCAACAAGGATATCCACGGCGGCCAGACCGGTATATGCGGGCACATCATTGAGATAGACCCGCCCGCCGCCGAGCTTGATGCGCGGCCGGCTGTGCCCGACGTTGAGATAGGCGGCGGAAGAACACATCGGCCCGAAAGTCCCGGTGGTGACCACGTCCACCTCCCGGGCCGCCTGCGCAAGGCCTTTCTCTTTGACGACATCGACTATCTCTTCAGCCGTAAAGACCACCGCCAGCCCTTTACGTACGCGCGCGTTGATTTCCGCGATTGTCTTCATTTTTATATCATTCCTTTCTGGATTTATCTTCCCGTCCGAAAAGCCCTTGCGGGCGGCGCATGATACATAGTACGGGCATCACCTCCCGTACCATAGCCGACCCCGCTCCGGAGGAAATTTCCCAGAAAGCGTTATCGCCCCAGACCCCGGTTAAAATACCTTCTTGAATTACGTGTACTCTCATATTTCCTGTACCAGACTCCACGCTTACTTTAGCTATAGGCCTGAAGGCTTAGCCGACGATTCCTGGAAAAGCCAGGTGGACAGGTAGCGCTCACCCGTGTCCGGTAATATCACCACGATGAGCTTGCCCTTATTTTCCGGGCGTCCGGCTACCTTCAGAGCCGCCCAGACCGCCGCGCCGGAGGAGATACCCGCCAGTATCCCTTCCTCCCGCGCGAGGCGACGGGCCGCCAATCCGGCGTCTTCGTTATTAACCGTGATGATTTCATCGATGAGGTCGGGCCGGAAAACGTCAGGTACAAAGCCAGCGCCGATGCCCTGAATCTTGTGCGGCCCCGCCTTCCCGCCGGAAAGCACCGGGGAGCCGGCCGGCTCGACGGCCACCGCTTTAAAACCCGGCTTCCTGGTCTTAAGCACCTCGGAAATGCCGGTAATCGTCCCGCCGGTGCCCACGCCTGCGACGAGTATATCCACCCTGCCGACGGTATCCCGCCAGATTTCCTCGGCGGTGGTCAGACGGTGTATTTCCGGGTTGGCCGGGTTTTCAAATTGCTGCGGTATGAAGTAGTTACGGTTTTCCGCAGCCAGCTGCTCCGCTTTTTTAATCGCCCCGGGCATACCTTCGGCACCCGGGGTGAGTATCACCTCCGCCCCCAGGATGGTAAGCAGCTGCCGCCTTTCCAGCGACATCGTTTCGGGCATGGTCAGGATGAGGCGGTAGCCCCGGGCGGCGCAGACGAAGGCCAGGGCGATGCCGGTGTTGCCGCTGGTAGGTTCGACGATGACGGTGTCTTTATTAATCAGCCCTCTGGCCTCGGCATCGACAATCATGGCCACACCTATCCTGTCCTTGACGCTGCTTAAAGGATTAAAAGACTCGAGCTTGGCGATGACTTCGGCACCGAGGCCTTTGGTGATATGGTTCAGCCTGACGAGCGGGGTGTTGCCGATAAGCTCGGTACTGTCCGCGGCGATGCCCCGGGTCAGCCTGGGTAGACTGACGGTCTTATATTTAAACTTCTCAACTTTAAAGGCTGGCTCTTCCATGCCACCGGTCTCCCCTGAACGAATGGTCAAATGTAATACATTGATGGTTCTTTCTGGCCTTTACTTCTCTGTCTCTCCACCAGGTCCTGCAGAGTTGTCATCTCCAGGACTCCATCCATCGCCTCTTTGAGCTGGCCCCAGACGTCCCTGGCGGCGCAGAACCCCGAGCGCTGGCAGACTTCCGGGTTATCGACACATTCAACCGGCGCTAACGAGCCTTCCAGCAACCGCGTGATTTCACTTAATGTAATGTCCGCGGGCTTCCTGGCCAGGGAGACGCCACCCCTGGGTCCTTTGGCGCTGCGGATAATACCACCGGCAATCAGCGGGGCGATAAGGTGCTCCAGATACGGCAGAGAAATCTGCTGCTTCCGGGCGATTTCCTTTAAAAAAACCGGCCCTCTTTCCTGGCGCAGGGCCAGTTCCAGGAGCGCCCTGACCCCGTAGCGTGTCCGCGTGGATAATTTCATAGTCTTACCTCGGGTATCTTATTGTTGACTAATTTTATCAACAATATCAAAAATATAACATACCCGGGGTTGCCATGTCAATACCAGTATTGAGAACTTTCAACATTACAATTATGCTAAAAAACCTCACCCCGGGGTGAGGTTTTAAATTATTATATCTGAAAAGAGCGAGGCTGGATACCTTTTTCAGATTATCCAGCCTCAACTCGAGTCCGGGGTTCTTTTAGCTTTCTCCAGTTTTTACCTCCTTCTCATGTCCTGTCTGTTGTTACCGGGCGGCTGCTTTATCGGCTACAGCTTTCTTTTCTTTGGCTGTTCTGGCCTCACGGACTGCATGGACGATGCCGCCGATATTCAGGTACCAGACGAAAGCTGCCGGGAAGAGGATTACCGGGATGGCTATTACCAGCGCTACGATTAATTCCCACGTCATTTTTTTGTACCTCCTTTTTCTTATTTCCACTTAAAGCTTACCACCGGGCGCGGAAAACCGGCTTCCGCCGTGATACCTATTTGCTTCCATAGAAAACGCCTAATCTGGCCGGTGTGCCACCGCAACGATATGCCTACCCCGGTATGACGAAAATAAGTAAAAATACCTACCCGCGACCGAAAAAGACTTCAGGGGGCTGGCCCCCAGCTTATCGCACCAATGGCCTAGTCCAGAAATAGGCCAGTTTGACATCAGATATTAAGCCTGTAGCTGGATGGAATGCCCGCTCTTGAATGTTAACCTTGAAAACAGGGAACCTGAAGGAGGCATCTATGGATAGGGAAAGTAACAATAATATCCTCAGTCTCTCGACGGTAGTTAACCAGAGGAACCTGAAGGAGGCATCTATGGAGAAGGAGCACGAAGAAGATTTCCTCAGTATCTCGACGGTACTTAACGAGTTGGAAAAAGACCTGTCCAGCCAGACCATTGAGCTCAAGAAAGAGAAAGCGCCCTCCGGAAAGGAGGCCATCCTCAAGATACTCTCCCGGGCGGCGGATGACCATAAGTTCCTGGCGCGTATGGCCGAGGACCCGGCTAAAGTGCTGAAGGAGTATGACCTGACCGCCGAAGAAAAAGCCGCCCTGATATCGGCAGACCTGCGCCGGATAGAGTCATGGGTTGGTAAGCTGGACAAAAGACTGGGTACCTGGATATGGTGCCGCCTCCAGCAGGAGAAATGGTAATTTTAGCGAGGTCTGGAATGAGTACAATAGCAGCGAAGCAAAGTACCGCAACGACCGGGCAGGATGAAAAAACCATCGCTTCCAAGGTGGACGAAGTCCTGGGAAAATTTACCGGCGAGAAGGCCAATCTGATCCCCATTTTACAGCAGGTACAGCAGGTCCTGGGCTACCTGCCGGAAGAGGCTATGAGCCGCATCGCCCGGTTCGTGGACGTCCCGGAATGCAGTGTCTTCGGCGTGGCCACCTTCTACGCCCAGTTCCAGCTCTTCCCCAGGGGACGCAACCTCGTCCGGGTATGTCGGGGCACCGGCTGCTATGTCAAGGGGGCACCGCGCCTGATTGATGAACTGGAGAAACTGCTGGGCATCAAAGAAGGCGAGACGACGCCGGATATGGAGTACACCCTGGAAACAGTGGCCTGCTTCGGTTCCTGCGCGCTGGCGCCGGTGATGGTGGTCAACGACAGGGTGTACGGCCGGGTGACGCCGGACAAGGTGAAAGAGATACTGGGACGGAAGGCCTCCGGTCCAGTCCCGGCGCAGCCTGTAGAGAGCAGCTCCGGTCAGTAAGTTCAGGGGGAAACGATGAATTACGAAGAAATTAAAAAGCGGGCCGCCTCACAATGGAAGGAAATGCAAAAAAGTCTGAAACCCCGGATTTTAGTGGGCACCGGGACCTGCGGCCTGGCCGCCGGAGCCGCTGCCGTACTGGAGACCCTCCGCCAGGAACTCGCCGAACACAGCCTGGAGGCGGACATCATCCAGGTGGGCTGCATTGGCCTGTGCTACGCCGAGCCCCTGATGGAGGTGGCTAAACCCGGCCAGCCAAGCGTCTTCTACGGCAACCTCACGCCGGCGCTGGTGACCGAGATTGTACGTGACTATCTCACGGGGGACAATGCCCGGCCGGACCTTGCCCTGGGCACCCGGGGCGAAGGCAGCATCGACGGCATCCCCAATCTTTTCGACCTGCCGGTGCTCAAGCCCCAGAGGCGCATCGCCCTGCGTAACTGCGGCAACATCGACCCCGCGGACATCAACCACTACCTGGCTAACGAAGGTTACGACGGATTATATAAAACCCTGAAGATGAAGCCCCAGGAAGTCATTAACGATATTCAAAAGTCCGGGCTGCGCGGCCGCGGCGGCGCCGGCTTTCCCACGGGGATGAAATGGCAGTTCTGCCATGACGCCCCCGGTTCTCAAAAATACATCATCTGCAATGCCGATGAAGGCGACCCCGGGGCCTTCATGGACCGGGCAGTGCTGGAGGGAGACCCCCACGCCGTGCTGGAAGGGATGCTCATCGGCGCGTATGCCATCGGCGCTTCCGAGGGATATATCTATATCCGGGCCGAGTACCCGCTAGCCATCGAGCGCCTGAAGGTGTCGATAACGCAGATGGAGAAAGACGGCTTGCTCGGCGATAATATCATGGGTTCCGGCTTCAATTTCCATATCAAGATAAAGGAAGGCGCCGGAGCCTTTGTCTGTGGTGAGGAGACCGCGATGATGGCCTCGATAGAAGGCAGCCGCGGCATGCCCCGTCCCCGTCCCCCTTTCCCTGCCAACTCGGGGCTCTGGGGCAAACCTACCAATATTAATAACGTCGAGACCTGGGCAAATGTCTCCGCCATCATGCAGAAAGGGGCGGACTGGTACGCCGGCTTCGGCACGGAAAAGAGCCGGGGCACCAAGACCTTCGCCCTGGTAGGCAAGGTGGTGCGGACCGGGCTCATCGAGGTGCCCATGGGCATTACATTACGCGAGATAATTTACGGTATCGGGGGCGGCATCGCCGAAGGTAAACAGTTCAAGGCCGTCCAGACAGGGGGTCCCTCGGGCGGCTGCCTGCCGGCCAGCTTCCTCGATTCGCCGGTGGACTTCGAATCGCTGGCGGCCGCCGGCTCCATCATTGGGTCGGGTGGCATGGTGGTCATGGACGAGGACAACTGCATGGTGGACGTGGCCCGGTATTTCCTGACCTTCACCCAGCTCGAATCGTGCGGCAAATGCATCCCGTGCCGCTGGGGCACCAGGCAGATGCTGGACATCCTCCAGGACATCGTCAGCAGCCAGGGCCGGCCGGGAGACATCGATTTGCTCCTGGAGCTCGGCGACGCCATTAAAAACGGCTCGCTCTGCGCCCTGGGCGGCACGGCCCCCAACCCGGTATTGACCACCATCCGCTACTTCCGTGACGAGTACGAAGCCCATATCAATGAAAAACGCTGTCCGGCGCTGTCCTGCAAGGCACTTACCACTTACTACATCGATGCTGAAAAATGCCAGGGCTGCGGTATCTGCGCCCGCGCCTGCCCCGCCGGAGCGATTAATGGCGGTAAAAGGATGGTGCACGTTATTGACCAGGCGAAGTGCATCAAGTGCGGTAGTTGCCGGGAAGCGTGCCCGGCCAAGTTCGGTGCCGTGGTCAAGACGTCCGGCGGGACTATCGAGGCCCCCGCCGAGCCGGTGCCGGTAGGCGAGGCGTAATTTTATAACCAGGGTTACCTGAAGGTAAGGGAGGGAACCGATGACAATAACTGGCCCGACTGTAGCGGGAGAGCGAAAAACGGGGACAGTATCCCTGATAATAGATGGCGTAAAAGTTGAGGTGACGGAAGGGACGACGGTGCTGGAAGCGGCCCGACAGGCCGGAATTTACATCCCCACGCTGTGCTATGACCCCGACCTTAAGCCGTACGGGGCCTGCCGCCTGTGTATCGTAGAAATCGAAAAGATGCGCGGCCTGCCCACCTCCTGTACTACGGCGGCGGCCGAAGGCATGGTCGTCCATACCGAATCGAAGGCGGTCAACCAGTCGCGCCGCATCACCATGGAACTCATCATGGCCAACCATCACGGCGATTGCCTCACCTGTGCCAAGAACCAGAACTGCGAGCTGCAGACGGTGGCGCGCTACCTGGGCATCGAGCAGGAGCACTTCGACCGGATGCGGAAGAGCCAGGTGGTGCATCCCGTCGATGATAGCCATCCCGCTTACATCCGCGATATGAACAAGTGCATCCTTTGCGGACGCTGCTGGCGCGCCTGCCACGAGATTGCCGGCGTCGAAGCAATCGACGTCGCCTTCCGGGGCAACGCGGCCACAGTCAGCACCTTCGGCAATAAACCCATCGCGGAGTCCATCTGCGAGGCCTGCGGCGAGTGCCTGGAGCACTGTCCCACCGGCGCCCTGACACCGAAAAATATCCGGCAGGCGGCGCGTGAAGTGAAAACAATCTGCCCGTACTGCGGCGTCGGCTGCTCCATTTTCCTGGGCGTCCGCGGCAATGAAATCGTCAGCGTCCGCGGCGATAAAGACAGCCCGGTCAACCGGGGCGGCCTCTGCGTGAAAGGGCGTTTCGGCTTTGACTTCGTCAACCACCCCGACCGTCTGACCAAACCGTTGATACGGCGGGAGGGCTGGAGCAAGGCCATCGAGGTCAACGGCAATTTCAAAGACATTTTCCGCGAGGCCACCTGGGACGAGGCCCTGGACCTGGTGGCTGATAGATTGTCCCTGATAAAAGCCGAGCACGGCCCGGACAGCCTCGGCGTTTTAAGCTCCGCCAAGTTCACCAACGAGGAGAACTACCTGGTGCAAAAGTTCACCCGGGCGGTCATCGGCACCAATAACGTCGACCATTGCGCCCGTCTCTGACATGCTTCTACAGTGGCCGGTGCGGCCGCAGCCTTCGGCGACGGTGCTATGAGCAACTCCATCGCTGATTTTCAGAAGGCCGACCTTCTCTTCGTCATCGGCTCCAATACCACCGAGTGCCATCCCATTATCGGGCGCTACGTCCGCCAGGCAGCGCGCTCGGGCACGGCCAAACTCATCGTGGCCGACCCCCGTACCATCCAGCTGGCCAAGAGGGCAGCCATTCACCTGCGCCAGAAACCGGGCACCGACGTAGCGCTGCTCAACGCCATGATGAACGTCATCCTCACCGAGGGGCTTGAGGACAAGGAATTTGTCACGGAGCGTACCGAAGGCTTCGAGGAGATGGCTGCGACCGTGAAAAAATACACTCCGGAGATGGCCGAGGAAATTACCGGCGTTTCCCGGGCCGATATCATCCGGGCGGCGCGGCTCTTCGCCAATGCGGAGCGAGCCTGCGTGCTCTACGGCATGGGCATCACCCAGCACACCACCGGCACGGACAATGTCAAAAGCGTCGCCAACCTGCTGATGTTGACCGGTAACATCGGCCGCGAGGGCACCGGCTTCAGTCCGCTAAGGGGCCAGAACAACGTCCAGGGGGCCTGCGATATAGGCGCCCTGCCCAATGTCCTGCCCGGCTACCAGCCGGTGACCAACCCGGAGGCCAGGCAGAAGTTCGAGGCGGCCTGGAACTGTAAAATCAAGGACAAACCGGGCGTGCCCGTGACCGAAATGGTTGAAGCAGCCATTCGCAAAGACATCCGGGCGATGTACATCGTCGGTGAGAACCCGGCACTGACCGAGCCTTACACCACCCATGCCAGAAAAGCGCTGCAAAAGCTGGACTTCCTAGTGGTGCAGGATATCTTCCCCACCGAGACGGCGGTGCTGGCCGACGTGATTTTACCGGCGGCGGCCTTCGCCGAGAAGGACGGCACCTATACCAGCACGGAAAGAAGGGTGCAGAAAGTGTGCCAGGCCGTTAGCCCGCCCGGAGAAGCTAAACCGGACTGGGAGATTATCTCGCTGCTGGCGAACAAAATGGGATACCCCTTCCCTTACCAGACCATCGAGGAAATCAACCTCGAGATGACATCACTCACCCCCATTTACGGTGGTATGCAATTTGACCGGCTGGACAATTACGGGCTGCAGTGGCCATGCCGCGATAGGAACGACCCCGGTACCCCAACCCTCCACGCGGGCAAGTTCACCCGCGGGCTGGGCAAGTTCCACGCCGTGGAGTACCGGCCGCCGGCGGAGTCCGTCTCGCCGGACTATCCGCTTACCCTTACCACCGGCCGGATACTGGAACAATACCACACCGGTACCATGAGCCGCCGCACCAAAGTGCTGAACGAGTTGCATCCCAAGGGGGGGATAGATATCCATCCCGAGGATGCCATCAAGCTCGGCATCACGGACGGAGATCTGGTAAGCGTGGCCTCGGAGCGGGGAAAGATTGAAGCGACAGCCAACATAACCGATACAACTGCGCCCGGACTGGCTTTTATGGCCTTCCACTGGAAGGAATCGCCGGCCAACATGCTCACCAACCCGGCGCTCGACCCGGTAGCCAAGATACCGGAGTTCAAGGTATCGGCCGTTAAAGCAGTGCTGGCGGTGCTGGACCGGGCCACCCAGGACAATGCCTTCCTGGCCCGGCTGGCCGAGAACCCCGCCGAGGCACTGAAGGAATATGACCTGACCCCCAAGGAGAAGATAGCCATCGCCAGCGGCGATATTCGTAAAATCGAGTCGTGGGTGGGCAAGCTGGACGAACGCCTCAAGAAATGGCTGGTGGCCCGGCTGGCCCAGGAGAAATGGTAGCCGGTAAGAGTCATCTTTTAATAATAAGCCTATGAGGGGGGCCAGGCCCCCCTCTTTTCTTAAGGCAGCGGGCTTTTTACTACTGAATAGCTTTAAAAGAGTATAATATATTGTAGATGGAAGAGATAACCGACAGGCAGGAGTTTACAGAGAAAGACATTCTTTCATCGGGAGTGACGCGGCGGCTCCTGGAAGCCAAGGCGCCCGGGGGACTACGCAGCCCCCACGCCTGGATAATCGCGGGCATTTTTATCGTCTTTACCTACATTTACTACGGTGTCCTGAAGTCCTACCATGATATCTATGTCATCATCTTCTTCTACCCGATGATTTCAGCCGCAATCGTCTACCGCCTCAAGGGAGTGCTCGTCAGCGGTATTGCCTTCCTCGGCGTCATCATTCCCCAGGCCCTTCTCTTCGGCCACGACCTGGTATCACTGATGAGAACGCTCATCTTCGCCCTTTTTGCCTTCCTCATCAGCGGCCTGGGGGCGACGCTGCTGAACTACATCGAGCACCAGGTAGAAGCCTATAAAGAGATTGTTTCGCTTAACGAAGAGCTGAATAAATACATCGAGCGCCTGCAAAAGACACAGCAGCAGTTGATTCAGGCGGCCAAGCTCGGCTCCATCGGCGAGCTTTCAGCGGGGGTGGCCCACGAGCTAAACAATCCACTGGCCGGCGTGCTGGTCTACACCAGGCTGATTAAAGACAAGCTGGCGAGGGACGCCTATAATAAAGAGCAACTGACGAGCAACCTGGATAAAATAGAATCGGCCATAGAGTACTGTACCGGGATTACTCGCGGTCTGCTCGATTTTGCCCGGCAGTCACCGCCGCTGCTGCGGCCGGTCACGGTGAGCCGTGCCGTGGATAAGGCCCTGTCTCTGGTGGGGCACCAGGCCAAGATAAAGCGGATTGAGGTCGTCAGGGAGGAAGCCCCGGCGCTGCCGCTGGTCGTGGCGGACTTCAACCAGCTGGTGCAGGTCATCATCAACCTGGTAGTCAACAGCATCGATGCCATGCAGGAAGGCTGCCAGGTGACTATCGGCACCTCTGGGGATAACGGGTGGGTCAGGATACGTGTCAGTGATACCGGCTGCGGCATTACCCCGGAAAACATGGAAAAGCTGTTCACCCCGTTTTTCACCACGAAGGAAGAGGTCAAAGGCGTGGGGCTGGGGCTGGCGGTATCCTATGGCATCATCGAGCGCCACGGAGGCAGGATTGAGGTTCAGAGCGAGGCAGGCAAGGGGAGCACCTTTACCGTTGTTTTACCGGCCTGCCAGAGCGAGGAGCCGCCCAAGCCAACCGAAAACCAGACTAACACTAGTCGTTAAGCGGCCAGGGTAAGGTCACGGTCAGCTCGGTCCCCTCGCCCGGCGCCGATTTTATTTGAAGACTGCCGTTGAGGAGACTGGCCCGTTCGTACATACCCATAATACCGAGTCGGCCTGCACTGACGCCTTCCCCCATTCTTTCTTTCACCACGAACCCCCGGCCATTATCGGCCACGGTCATGGTAATACAGTTGTTACTGCCTTCGACGGTAATGGTCGCCCGGGAGGCCTGGGCATGTTTCCTGATGTTGTTCAGGGCTTCCTGGGCGATTCTGAAGAGGACTATCTGCGTTTCCGGCGTCAGCGCCCGGTCAAAGCCGGCCACCTTGACCTGTGTTTCAATACCCTGGTCGTTTTCCAGTTCCTCGGCGATCCACTCCAGGGCAGCCACCAGGCCAAGGTCATCGATGATGCGCGGCCTCAAGCCCTGGGCAGTGGCACGCAGGGCCTCCAGGGACTCCACGGCCTGGCCGCGGAGCCCGGCGATATTCTCTTTCAGGGACGATAGCTTGATACGCTGACCGGAGGACAGGTTGTCCAGCTTCTGAATGAGAATGAGTATGTTCGGAGAAACATCATCATGGAGGTCGCGGGCGATGCGTTTCCGCTCTTCCTCCTGGGCCATGGTGATCTGCTTGATATAGGCACGCATGTTTTCCTGCTGCTGCTTTTCCTGGGTGACGTCCCGGGCGACATGCTCGAAGCCCGTTATCCTGCCGCCGGAAATAATAGCGTTGGTGGTCATTTTGACCGTCCTGACCACGCCGGGGCTAATATAGAATTGCTGCTCGTAAGGCTGCTCGAAGTCCTCCCCGTCCACCAGCTTGTTCCTGACCTCCCTGGCCAGTACCAGCGATTCCTCGCTCATAAATTTACCAAGGTGGGTTCCTCTCACCTCGGCTATCTTAAGCCCGGTCAATTTCTCAAACGCCCGGTTGCCATCGACCAGGTAGCCATTGACATCCTGCACCCAGATGGCATCACTGGCGTTTTCAAACAGATAGCGGTACTTCTGTTCGGAAATAGTCATGCCGCGCTCGGATTCTTCAAGACGGGACACGAGCTGCCGGTACAGGTCGCTCTCTTTTCTTTTCGTCTCGAACCACAGGTTTACCAGCACCCCAAGAATAACCACCGCACCGCTCTGCAAGAAGGCTTCCACGCGGTATTCAGACATGAAATAAACCCGGGGCAGGATGATAATCAGCGATATCACCAGGGCGGCCATCCCGGCCCTCAAGCCGAAAAACATACCGGCGTAGGTTATCGGCACCAGGAAAAGGGTCCGCTCCACGGCAAAATGCGTCAACCCGAGAAAGGAAAGAAGGGAGGGCGATTCGACCGGCAGAAATTGCTGCGGATAATGGAAGATGGTGCCGATGATGAAAAAGGCCAACAATATCCAGAAATGGGGATTGGAGATGGTGATGGAAGCCTGTTTCAACGTACGAAAATAGTTGGCCACAATTCGCTGTCCTGCCGCGCCTCTGGAATATGGTATTTACTGTATATCGTTAAGGTCGATATAGCCCTGCTTTAGTCCCTTGATGATGGCATCGGTGCGGCTGCTGCAGCCGAGTTTATTGAAAATATTGGTCATATGGGCTTTGACGGTGCGCAGGCTGATAAACAGTTTTTCAGACAGTTCCTTGTTGCTCAACCCCCGTGCCGCCCATTTGAGAATTTCCATCTCCCTTGAGGTCAACTGCCCGCTCGTTTCACGCTCGTCCGGGCTTTTCGACAGGCTGGCCAGGCGCTGTACCAGCTTGCGGGTGACCTCGGAGTCGAGCACTGACTCGCCGGAACGCACCGCGCGTATCGCCCTGACAACATCATTGCCGGGGGAGTTCTTCAACAGATAGCCGCAGGCCCCGGCTTCCAGCAGGCCGATAATATAGCGGATATCACTGTAGGCCGTTAAAATCAGCAAAGCGGTGGCCGGGCTGACCTGCTTGATCTGCTTGGTGGCCTCGACGCCGTTAAGTTTGGGCATCACGATGTCCATGATAATGATATCGGGCTTTATCTTGGCGGCCAGTTGGACGGCTGCTTCGCCATCGGCGGCCTCACCCACCATCTCGAAATCCTTCTCCTTCTCGAGGAGATTGCGCATGCCCTCCCGAAGCATGGCATGGTCATCCGCGATCATAATCCTTGTTTTCATATTGCTCCTAGCGGTTGATTTGAATGCCTATCTAAAGTGTTTCTCTACCATTCTAAAACGTTAACAGGAAAATGGCAATCGTTCGGGCTATATCCGGCAATCCACGACCTGTGTCCGGGACACAATTGTTCAAGATTGAGAAAAAAGATACAAATTGGAGACTGGATTAACATAAATAAGCATCCGGTTCTAGTACTTTGGGGCAATCAGAAATATGACTTACTGACTGCCAGGATGAGCCGTGGGGTCGGTTAAAGACGATGGTAAGAGGTGTTAACATAAATTGGTTAGGTGGTGCGGAAGGTTGGTAAGGTTGACCGGAATGAGAGAAAGAAAAAACACCAATCATGATGCCAGGCTGGAAAAACGGAATGCCATCCTGGCAGCCCTGACTAAAGCCAGGGGTGAAACGCCTGCCTCCGAGGTTACGGCAGAACCGGATGACGGGCATAACAGCTATTACACGATGAGCAAGGACGAAGTAGACGCCCTGGTTAAAGGTAATATGGAAAAAATAGAGAGCTGGGTCAACAACCTGGACAGGCGTCACGCGACCTGGCTTTTACGCTGGCTCATTAAAGAAAGCGGGTGAAAAAACGGTATGCATCGATGACACGAAAAAGACCGATAGATGTAAAAGGAGAAGGATAAAATGAAAGAAAGTAAAAAGATATTAATTGCAGACGACGAAAGTATTATACGCGACTCCCTGACGGACTGGCTGACCGACCGCGGTTATAAGGTGGTCACCGCCGAGGATGGCACCAAGACACTGAAAATGTTGACGCAGGAGAACAACTTCGGGGTGGTTGTCCTGGACGTCCGCATGCCGGGCAAAGACGGTTTCGCGGTTCTGGAAGAAGCCAAAAGACGCCATCCCGGCCTGAAATATGTATTCATCAGCGGGTACCCCTCGGTAGATGCCATGACGCGGGGGATAAGGCTGGGGGCCGCCGGTTTCCTGACCAAGCCTTTCGACCCGGAAGAGTTGGAAAAGCTCATCCAGCACGCCCTGTACGGAGACGAAAAGACCGCCGCGGCAGCCACCGCCGAGTCCGCCCGGGCGGAAGAAGATATCCTGGGGCAGATATCCGGCAAAGAAATAGCGTCCATGATGGCGGAGAACCGCGTTTTCCAGCCCTCGAAAGAGTTCGCGGAGACGGCCGCGCTGAAGAGCCTTGACGAGTATAAAGCGTTATATAACTGGTCCATCAAGAACCCGGAGGAATTCTGGGGCCAGATGGCCAACCAGCTTGACTGGTACAAGAAATGGGACAGGTTCCTGGAGTATGACTTTAAAAATAAGCCCGAGGTCAGGTACTTTATTGGCGGCAAGATTAATGTCAGCCAGAACTGCCTGGACCGTCACCTCGGTACCTGGCGCAAGAACAAGGCCGCCCTCATCTGGCAGGGCGAACCCGACGAAGATTCCAGGATTTTTACCTACCAGCAGCTGCACCGCGAGGTGTGCAAGTTCGCCAACGTTTTAAAGAAGCTCGGCGTGAAAAAAGGCGACACCGTTTCCCTGTATCTGCCGATGATTCCCGAGCTGGCCGTCGCCATGCTGGCCTGCGCCCGCATCGGCGCGGTGCACAGCGTGGTCTTCGGCGGTTTCAGCGCCGAGGCCCTGCGTGACCGCATCCAGGACGGCCGTTCGAAGATACTCGTCACGTCCAACGGCTACTGGCGCAGCGGCAAACAGATTAACAGCAAAGCCAACGCCGATACCGCCCTCAAGGACTGCCCCGACGTTGCCAACGTCGTCGTGGTCAAGAGGCTGGCCGGACTTAATGTCTCCATGCAGACCGGCCGCGACCAGTGGTGGCACGAGCTCATGAACGCCGCCGATATTTCCGACGAATGCGAGCCGGAACCGATGGACGCCGATGCCCCGCTCTTCATCCTTTATACCAGCGGCAGCACCGGCAAGCCCAAGGGCGTGGTCCACACGCAGGCGGGCTATCTCCTGCACTGCTACCAGAGCATGAAATGGATATTCGATATTAAAGAAGAGGACACCTACTGGTGCACCGCCGATGTGGGCTGGGTCACCGGCCACAGCTACATCGTCTACGGCCCGCTGGCCATCGGCGCCGCCAGCCTCATGTTCGAGAGTGCCCCCAACTACCCCCAGCCCGACCGCGGCTGGCAGATTGTGGAGAAGTACGGCGTCAACGTCTTCTACACCGCCCCCACGCTTATCCGGGCCCTGATGCGGGAAGGTGAGGAGTGGCCCAACCAGCACGACCTTTCCAGCCTCCGTCTCCTCGGCAGCGTCGGCGAGCCCATCAACCCCGAGGCCTGGATGTGGTTCCACCGCGTTATCGGCAAGGAAAAGTGCCCCATCGTGGACACGTGGTGGCAGACGGAGACTGGCGGTATCCTGATTACGCCACTGCCCGGCGCTATTCCCACCAAGCCCGGCTCGGCCACGGTGCCCTTCCCCGGCGTCGAGCCGGTAGTCCTGCGGGAAAACGGGACCGAGGCCGGCGTCAACGAGGGCGGCTGGCTCTGCATTAAGAAACCGTGGCCCGGCATGATGCGCACCATCTATCGGGACCCCGAGAGATTCAAACAGACCTACTTCAGCAAGTTCCCCGGCTATTACTGCACGGGTGACGGCGCCCGCAAGGACGCGGACGGTTACTACTGGCTTATGGGCCGCATTGACGACGTGATTAACGTCTCCGGTCACCGCATCGGTACCGCCGAGGTGGAAAGCAGCCTGGTAGCCCACCCCAAAGTGGCCGAGGCGGCGGTCGTCGGTATGCCGCATTCTCTCAAAGGCCAGGGAATCTACGCTTACGTCACCGTCAAGACCGGTATCAAGCCGGATGCGGACCTGGAGAAAGAGCTGAAAAACCACGTCCGCCAGATGATAGGCCCTATCGCCACGCCGGATGTCATCCAGTTCGCCGACGGCCTGCCCAAGACGCGTTCCGGTAAAATCATGCGCCGGATACTGGTCAAGATTGCCGCCGGCACGACCGATGACCTGGGCGATACCTCGACCCTGGCTGACCCGTCGGTGGTGACGACGCTGGTTGCCGGTAAAAAGAAGTAAATACCATGAGTCGCCGGGGCGGCAGGTGCTGCCGATGGGCGTGATAGCCAAATAAAGATAATCTATTAACCTCAACGCTTTTAGTTCCCCCTCTCCCTTCGGGGGATGTTGTATCAAAAGTGCCGCTTAATGTCACCCTGAGCCCTTCGGTTACCCTCAGGATAAACTCCGCGAAGGGTCTCGGAGTGGTGGGGTTGATACGTACGGCGCCCCGCCTTACGCCGAGATTCTTCGTCGCTCCGCTCCTCAGAATGACGTTTGATACAAAACCCTCTTTGGGGCCAGGGGGACGCGTTTTTCTTCAACGCCTCAAGGCTGGTCGGCCCGCGGCAGGTTGCAGATAAGTCCCGTGGGGCAGGACTCGCACTCGAGCTGGAGGGTGGTGTGGGTGATGTTGAACTCCCCGGCCAGCACCTCGTTCACCTTCGTGATAATATCACAGCTCTGGCTTACCGTCTGGTCGGCGATGGCCAGGTGGGCGCTCAAGGCATAGATACCGGAAGTAATCGTCCAGATATGAATATCATGCAGGTCGACCACGCCGGGAACGGCTTTCACGGCATTGATTACCTTATCCATCTCGATATGCGGTGGCACCGATTCCAGCAGGATATCCACCGACTCTTTGACGATGCGCACGGCCCCCCAGAGAATCACGATACCAATAATGACCGCCAGGACGGGGTCGGCGAGATACCAGCCGGTGAAGAAAATGATGACGCCGGCGATAATGACCCCCACCGAGGACAGCGTATCGCCAATGACGTGCCAGAAAGCGGCCCGGACATTGATACTCTTCCGGCTACCCCGCCGTAAAAGGAGCATCCCGACGAGGTTGGCCACCAGGCCGATACCCGCCACCGCCATCATCAGCGGGCTTTTGACCACTGGCAGCGCAAAGAACCTGTGATAGGCCTGGTAAAAGATATAGACCGAGACCAGGATGAGGACCGTGCCGTTGACCAGGGCGGCCATGATTTCGGCGCGGTGATAGCCGTAGGTCCGGGTAGGGGTCGCTGGCCTTTTAGCTAAATTAATGGCGAACAGGCTCAACCCCAGGGCCAGGGCGTCGGTCAGCATATGGCCGGCGTCGCTTAAAAGCGCCAGGCTGTTGCTGAAGATGCCGCCGATGACCTCGGCGACCATGATGGCGAGCACGATGCCGAGGGTTATTTTCAGCGGCCTGCCGATAAGGGAATCCCGGCGCTCTTCCTCATGACGGTGCATACTACTACTCTAACGCGCCAACAGACGGGATTCAAGCCGGGAGTTACTTCTCTTCAGGTAGACCCAGTATTTCAGCCAGCTGCGTGGCGGTGTATTTACCTGGAGTCTCGTGATTGGCCGCCATTTCGCGGGCAATCGCTACCAGCTTCTCATTCAGGGGCGCTTTCAGGCCCAGCCTCGCCGCCAACCGCACAATCTCGCCGTTGAGGAACTCCGTCTCCACGCTCCCCTGACGGCGGGCCAGGCTCTGCCATGTCGAGCTCTGGGCCTCGGTGTCGAGCCGGGCGCGCACGGAAGTCTCGGTTTCCGGCCAGTCCCGGCCGACCTGCTCCTGGGATATCCACCTTATACCGGCTTTTTCGATGATAGCCCGCGCTTCCTCGAACACGGCGCGATGCAGCGCCCGCGGGCTTCCCCATTCACCGCCGGTGATAGCGCCGATAACGTTGCTTAAATTGGTCATGAGTTTGCCCCACTTATAGGGCATAACATCCGCCGAAGTCCTGACGAGGTAGCCGGCCTCGCGCAGTCCTCCGGCCACCGCCTCCACCAGAGCGTCATTCCCGGCGGGATACCGCCCGATGATATACCACCCGGGCGGGTCGCGGCGGGCGATGACCTCACCATCCGTCAGATAAACCGCGCCAACGCGTACCATAGCGCCGTAGACATCAGCGAAATAGCGGGCCGCTATTTCTTCGTTACGCACGCCGTTCTGGAAGCAGAAGACCGGCACACCTTCGGTTACTTTTTTGAGGTCTTTAAGGGCGGTCTCCGTATCATGCCCCTTCATGCAGAGGCAGACGACGTCATCCGCGGTAAAATTTATCTGCTCTGGAGCAGTGACCGCCGGTATCTTCAGCGCGTACGTATCCAGGGGCGTGATGAGGCGCAGTCCCCGGTCATTAATGACGTTAACATGTTCCGGCCGGCCGATAAGGACGACGTCATGTCCAGTGCGCGCCAGGTGGCCCCCCATGATGCTACCGATGCCACCCGCGCCGTAAATGATATAGCGCAAGTCCACCCCTTTTACTGGTTCTAAAACCAATTATAAAGGTCGGATGACGGCACGGCAGGGACCGGCATCGCCCTGGCGTAAGCGCAAAGGCAAAGCGATAAGCTCGTACCGGCCGGCCCTCACTCCTTTGAGATTTATTTCTTCGAGGATGGAGACGCCGTTTTCCAGGAAAGTCATGTGCAAGAAGCGGTTGTCCTCGCGGTCTTCCCAGCCGCCCACGGTGAGATAGTCGATACCCACCAGCCGCACTTTCTTCTTGACCAGGTAAAGGGCCGCCTCCCGGGTGATATAGACATAGCCCGTGACGGACCTGTCATCATCGTATACCCAGGAGGAGTTTCTGGTCTTGAAAAGGATACGTTCCCCCGGCTGGATATCATAAGGCTCAAGCTCGGCGGGTTTTATCGACACGGTATCCTTGATTTCGATAACGCGCGCCGGTCCGATGAAGGTATCCAGAGGCAGCTCATCAATGGGCGTCCCATCGACGAAGAAGTGGCGGGGGGCATCGATATGCGTGCCGGTATGAGTGACCATGGTTATCTGCGCCATGGTGACCCGGTCGCCTTTAGCCGGGTCGCGGACGAGCTTAATCTCCACCTTGGGGGCGCTGGGCCCGCCCAGCATTCCGGCGTATACCGGCAGGGAAATGTCTATCCAGTCTGATTTAGCCATATGGTCACCTCCTGTATAAACAAGAATTATTTACGGACTTAACCGGTACCTGGCCCTCCCCTCCTCGTACAGGTCCCCTCCGTAGATGTCATTAATCACGGTCACCGGGAAGTCTTTCACTTCCAGGCGCAGGAGGGCCTCCGGGCCGAGGTGTTCGTAAGCTATTACCTCTGATTTGACAATACTCTTGGATAATAACGCGCCCGTACCGCCGATGGCCGCCAGGTAGACCGCCTTGTGTTTCTTCATGGCCTCCTTGACCTCCGCCGAGCGGGGCCCTTTGCCGATCATTCCCTTCAGTCCCGCGGCGAGCAGTTGTGGCGTGTAATCGTCCATGCGCGTGCTGGTGGTCGGTCCCGCGGAGCCGATGGCACGGCCGGGGGGCGCCGGGGAAGGGCCGACGTAATAGATGGTCTGCCCCGTGACGTCAAACGGTAGCGGTTCGCCCCGCTCCAGCGTCTCCACCATTCTCTTATGGGCGGCGTCGCGGGCGGCGTACACCACGCCGGAGAGCCGCAGTCCGTCCCCGGCTTTGAGGGAGGCAATTACTTTTTCGGTCAGGGGTAATTTTTCTTTTTTTACCATTGCTATACCCTAAATTAACGACTAATCCAGTCATTGCGAGCGAAGCGAAGCAATCCCCATGATGAACGTAACCCAATGATAGAGATTGCCACGGGCTTCCGCCCTCGCAATGACAAACAATAATTAAAGCACCGTCTCCCGATGCCGGGCGCTGTGGCACTGGAAATTGACCGCTACCGGCAGGGCGGTGATGTGCGCTGGAAAAGTCTCCGCGTGCACGGCCAGGGCGGTAACCCGCCCCCCGTAACCCGCCGGGCCGATGCCCAGTTTATTCACCCTGTCTAATACCTCTTTTTCGAGGTCGGCGGTTTCCGGGTCGAAGCTGGGTTCGCCCACCTTTCTCAATAAAGCGTATTTGGCCAGGTACATCGCCTTTTCCGCCGTACCGCCAATGCCCACCCCGATAATCAGCGGGGGGCAGGGCCGGCTCCCCGCCTCATCAACGGCCCTGACGACGAAATCCACCACGCCTTCTTTTCCCGCCGCCGGCAGCAGCATGCCCAGCCGCGCCATGTTCTCCGCGCCGCCGCCCTTGGGCAAAACGGCTATTTTAAGCTTATTGCCGGGGACGATATCGATATGAATGACGGCCGGGGTGTTATCGCCGGTGTTTTTGCGGGTGGAAAAGGGACGTTCGACCATGGAGCATCTCAAATACCCCTCTTGGTAGGCGCGGCGCACGCCCCCGTTCACGGCGTCGTAAGGGTGGCCTTTGACGATGAGAACATCCTGCCCTATTTCCAGAAAGACAACCGCGGTGCCGCAGTCCTGGCAGAGGGGAATCCTCTCGGCGGCAGCGATACGAGCATTTTCCAGTAAAGAACTGATAACCTCGCGGCCGGCGGGCGATTCTTCCGCATCTCTCGCTTTCCCAAGAGCCGCCAGGACATCTCCACCGAGTTCATAATTGGCCTGCTTGAGAAGATTTGAGACAGCTTCGGTAATCTCGGCAGCATAAATAAGGCGCATTACGTCAGCTCGCCCTCCGCCAGCATCTTCCGCAGTTCGATAATCATCTCGGGGACGTCAATCTTCACCGGGCACCTCTGCCGGCACCGCCCGCAGGTCAGGCAGGTGTAAGCGATGGAGGCCGCCTTCTCCATGTCCCTGCTGACGATGGCCGCCCAGACGGCGCCGATGCCGGTAAAATACTTGTCCCCGAAGTGGCCGGCGGTGACCGCGAAAACGGGGCATTCGTAGAGGCAGCCGCCGCAGCGCAGGCAGTAAAGGGCCTGCCGCAATTTCGGGTACCTGGCCAGCCGGGTGCGGCCGCCGTCCAGGAAAATAACATGGAACTCCTTGGGGCCATGAGCGCCGTAGGTAGTGACCTTCTCGATATCGCCGGTCTTGCTCGGGCCGGATATCAGGCTGACATAAGAGGGTATTGTGTAGTTGGCATAGCGCCAGGTTACCTCGGCGACCTTGCAGGCATCGGAGATGGAGGGCACCAGCTTTTCCATACCCACCAGGGCGATGTGCACCGGCGGCGCCCCGGTAGAAAGGCGGATATTGCCCTCGTTTTCAATAATAAAAAGCGTACCGGTTTCGGCGGCGACGACGTTGGCCCCGCTGATGCCGATATCGGCCCTGAAAAACTTGTCCCGCAGGAATTCCCGGGCGGCGCCCACCATGCTGGCGATGTCCGCATCCGGCGCGATTTCCTGTCCCAACACCCTGTTAAAAAGGCGGGCGACGTCCTCACGGGGTACGTGGATGGACGGCGAGGTGATGTGCATCGGGCGGGAGCCCATCTTCTGGATAATGAACTCGCCGAGGTCGGTCTCGTATACCTCGTTGCCTTTCTCTTCCAGATACTCGCGCAGGCCAATTTCCTCGCCTGTCATTGTCTTCCCCTTGACGATGAGCCTGCCTTTCCCGGTCAGCCCGGCGATAATCCCCAGGGCCTCGTCCGCCGTCCGGGCAAGGTAGCCCTTACCCCTGTTCTCCTCGATGGCGGCGATGGCCTGCCTGGTGAGTTTTTCCATGTTAGGGATGGCCTTTTCCTTGATGGCCGTGACTTCTTCCGCCATGTCCACGGTGTGGGGAAATTTTTCCAGGGCGCTTTTAACGTTGGCGCGGAAGCTCTTGATAGCGCGTGTCAGCGCCAGCCGGAGCCGGTCGTCATGGGCCGCCCCCATAATTTCTTTCTTATACTCTTTAAAGCCCGATGTCTTTTTCATGATTCCATCGCCATCGCGACAATTTCTGCTAAATCCAGGACCTCAATGCCTTCAACCTTAAGCTGGCGCAGGCCGTCTTTCAGCTGCATGATACAGCCCGGACAGTGCGTCACGATAATCTCCGCCCCGGTCTCCAGAAGCTCACGCGTACGGTTGACCGCCAGCATCTGGCTCAATTCCGGGAAGACGGCTTCAAAACCGCCGCCGCCCCCGCAGCAGGTCGCCCACTCGCCGTGCGTCCACTCTGTTTCCACGAGTGTAATATTCTCAATGGCCTGCAATATCCGGCGCGGCTCTTCGATGAGTTTCAAAAACCGTACCAGCTGGCACGGGTCATGATAGGTAACTTTTACCTTCCGGGGGAACCGCAGCTTGAGCGACGGTACGGCCGCGGCCACCAACTCCAGGAAATGCTTTACTTCCAGGTCATAGCCGTCCACGTAAAGCGGGAAGAGCCTGGCAATGGCGTGCGTGCAGTACGGGACGACGCCGATAACCTGTTTGACGCCCGCAGACTTCAGCTGGTCATAGGCGTGGCGGGCATTGGCCGCAAAATCTGCCTGCAGTCCGGCCTGGAATAATGGCGCCCCGCAGCAGGGCTCGGCCTCGGCCAGGTAACCCGGCCGGAGTCCGAGATTACGGAGCACCTTTACGGCCGCCTCAAGTGGTTTGACCTCATTTTCTCCGATGCGGGAGAGGACCATGCTGTATATCCCGGGGAGGTTCAACCCCAGTTTCTTCTGAAAGCGGGCAAAGCGGAGCGGCAGTTCGGCGCCGATGACGCTTTTATCTATCCCCCTCACCAGAGACATCAGCGCTTCCAGGTGGCCGGAAAACTGGTACCCGCAACCGGCGAAGAATACGGTCTCGGCCCGGGCGGGGAGTCCCAGGCCATGGGCCCACCTGGCGCTCTGTTCCTTGGTAACACCCAGAATGTTCTGTCGGGAGATAATGTTATCGGTGAGGTAGGTCAGACCTGGAGGTACTAAATCACTATCCATAAACAAATACAAGCCCCAGCCAATAATGATACATCCTCGGAGAAAGTTGAGCAAGTGAAGGATAACACACTTAAAAGGTGCCCGCTAAATAATGAAATGATCTTTCATTGTTTAGTTTTACTTCTTTCCTTATCCGTGTTAAAATACGCCAGAAAAACCACTTGACCCAAGGCAACAAGGTATAATATAGTGGTGAGAGAACAAGGCTTGACCCGGTATTCAGGGATATATTATAGTACGAGGGGCTTGATATGTCATTATTAGAAGTCAAAGACCTGCAAACCCAGTTCAAGACCGAAGCCGGCCTGGTCAAGGCCGTTGACGGTGTATCCTATCATATTGAAGAGCAGGAGATCGTCGGTCTGGTGGGTGAAAGCGGCTGCGGAAAATCCGTCAGCCAGCTATCCGTGATGCAGCTTATCAGCGCTCCGGGAAAAATCGCTGGCGGTGAGGTCACTTTTGAAGGGCAGAACCTGCTTCATTTCGAGGCCAACGGCCCCGAAATGAGGGCAGTACGCGGTGCCAGAATAGCCATGATTTTCCAGGAACCCATGACATCGCTCAACCCGGTACTGACTATCGGGCAGCAGGTTACGGAGATGCTGGTACTGCACATGAAGATGAATGACGAGGCTGCCCGCAAGAGGGGCATCGAGTTGATGAGCCTGGTAGGCATACCGGCCGCCGCCAACCGTATCGATGACTACCCCCATCATTTCAGCGGCGGTATGAGGCAGAGGGTTATGATTGCCATGGGCCTCTCCTGCAACCCAAAAATTCTCATCGCCGATGAGCCGACCACCGCCCTGGATGTCACCACGCAGGCCCAGCTGCTGGAACTGATGAAAGATATGGTCACGCATTTCCGTGCCTCGCTGGTCATCGTGACCCATAACCTGGGCGTGGTGGCGCGTTACGCCCAGAGGATTTATATCATGTACGCCGGCCGTATCGTTGAGGAAGGCACCACTAAGGATATCTTCAGTAATCCCCGCCACCCGTACACGGTGGGCCTCCTCAAGTGCATCCCCCGTCTCGACGAAGAAGAGGGCAGGAAGCTCGTCCCCATCGATGGGCTACCACCCAACCTGATTAATATGCCACCCACCTGCGCTTTCCTTCCCAGATGCACCCAGCGTATTGACACGTGCGCGAAGGAACCATGGCCCCCACTTACCTCTGTCAACGGTGATAAAAGTCATTTCATCCGCTGTTACCTGAATAAGGAGAAATAAGTGAACCAGAAATCAAACAACGTTGTTTTGGACATCCAGAACCTGAAAATGTATTTCCCGGTTACCCGCGGCCTGTTGCGCCGCAAGGTCGCCGACGTTAAAGCCGTTGACGGCGTCAGCTTCAAGCTGAATAAGGGTGAAACGCTGGGTCTGGTGGGTGAAAGCGGCTGCGGCAAGACTACCATCGGACGCTGTGTCCTGGGGCTTTACCGTCCCACCGAAGGCAATATCATGTTCGGGGCCGAGGACATTGCTACCCTGCCGGAGAAAAAGCTGCGGGAGTTACGCAAAAACATGGCCCTTATCTTTCAGGACCCCTATAGCTCGCTGGACCCCCGTCAGAGTGCCGGCAGCATCGTTGGTGAACCCCTTAAAATTCACAGCATGATATTGAATAAAGCCGAATATAAAGACAAGGTGGAGCAGCTCTTCCGGGTCGTCGGCCTGGACCCCTCCATGACCGACCGTTTCCCGCACGAGTTCAGCGGCGGGCAGCGCCAGCGTATCGGAGTAGCCCGCGCTCTGGCCTGTGACCCTGCCCTCATCGTTTGCGACGAGCCCATCTCCGCCCTTGATGTTTCTATCCAGGCCCAGATTATCAACCTCCTGGAAGAACTACAGTCAAGAAGCCAGGGGTTAAGCTATCTCTTCATTGCCCACGACCTTTCCGTGGTACGCCATATCAGTGACCGTGTGGCCGTTATGTACCTCGGACATGTTGTGGAGATATGTAAGTCACGCGTGCTTTATGAAAACCCCCTGCATCCTTATACCCGTGCCCTGCTTTCCGCCGTGCCCATTGCCGACCCGTTCATCGAAGAGACCCGCGAACGCATCATCCTCAAGGGCGAGGTGCCCAGTCCCCTTAACCCGCCGCCGGGCTGCGCCTTCCACCCGCGTTGTTTCATGGCGATACCCGAGTGCAGCCAGGCCGTACCGCCGCTGCGGGATGTCGGTGAAGGCCACGAGGTAGCCTGTATCAGGGTCTAGACCAGCGTTCTCAGGAAAAACGGCCGTAGTCTTAAAACTATCAGGCCGTTTTCTATTTTTCTGGCCTATCCGTTCCATCATACACCTATTTGCTTTACACTCTGTAAGGCACTGAAATATCCCTGAAAATATTAAAAAATGAGCAGTTCTATAAAACAGAGCCTTCTAAACCACGTTGGAACGGATAGCCGTGGCTCGGCCGACGTCAACATCGAAACAAAACTGCGCGGCCTGGCCCACGACCTCACCGAGTCCCGCATGGCCGAGACCGCTCTGAAGAAATCCTCACCCTGCTGGCCCGCGTTAAAGCAGTATTGCGGCGGTCAGAGGGACCTCCTCTAAAGGACAGCCGGGACTCCGCCGTCAGCCCCCGCCTGAAAATCGACTTCATTAACCAGAAAGTCACGCTGGATAACCAGCCCATCAGGCTAACACCCGTGGAATACCGCCTTCTTGTCCTCCTGGTCAAGAACAAAGACGACATCGTCCCTTACGACCGCATCATGACGGATGTCTGGGAAACCAGGTTCCGGGGAGACACGGAGAATATCCGCACCTACATCCGCCGCCTGCGGAAAAAGCTCAAGGACAGCCCGCCCAGCATGATGATCAATAAACACGGGACCGGTTACATGTTTAAGGGGTGATTCGATGGCCGTCTATCGTTCCTTGGTGGTGGTACAGATATCTATCTGATGTAACAAAAAATTCACATTGTGACATCTTGACAACGTTATAACTTTATTATATAGTGGTAATCGGTAAGTGCTTGCCGTAATAATATAAGGGGACATTTATGACCTTCGGAACACAAGATGTAGAGAGAAAAATCCTTTCCATTCTCAAGGTGCTGCAAAACCTGAATAAACCCGCCGGCGGCAGGATTATCGCCCAGCGCTTGAAAGACTACGGCGTCATCCTTAGCGAAAGGGCAGTGAGGTATCACCTCCGGCTGATGGACGAACGCGGTCTGACCCGCCTGGTGGGAGGCCGGGACGGCCGCACCGTGACGGCAAAGGGACTCGACGAGATAAAAAAAGCCCTGGTCAAAGACAAGGTGGGCTACGCCATCACCAAGATAGAGCTGCTGGCCTTCCGCACCAGTTTCGACTACAAGGAGCGGCGTGGCGCCGTGCCGGTGAATATCTCTTTCTTCCCCAGAGCCAGCTTTAAAAAGGCGCTCGCGGTGATGAGACCCGTCTTCGAAAGCGTTTACTGCCCCAGCCGCCTGGTGGCCGTCGCCAATGCCGGAGAACAGATAGAAGATGTGGTTATCCCGGAGGATACGGTCGGGCTGCTGACCGTATGCAGCATCGTCATCAACGGGGCCCTGCTCAAAGCCGGTATCCCGATGGATTCCCGTTTAAGTGGTACATTGCAAATAGATAACCACAGGCCGCTGCGCTTCACGGAAATTATCCATTATAACGCCTGCTCGCTTGACCCCACGGAAATCTTCATCAAGGCCAGGATGACCTCTGTCATGGAGGTAGTCTCAACCGGCAGCGGGGAAATCCTGGCCAACTTCAGAGAAATACCCGCCCCTTGCCTCGCCATCGCCGAAGAAGTGCTGGCGGGACTGGAAAGCGCCGGTATCAACGGCGTCCTTGTAAAAGGTGCCACCAACGACCCGGTATGCGAAGTAGCCGTTGACCCGAATAAAGTGGGCCTTATTCTGATAGGCGGCCTTAATCCCGTGGCCGCCGCCCAGGAAGCCGGCATCACGGTGGAAAACCGTAGCATGTCCGCGGTCGTGGATTATCAGCAGCTACGTGATTTCAGAGAGTTAACAGGCAAAAAAATAACAAAATAGAAGATAGGAGAAGACATGAATCTGCAACGCCCTAATTCTAACGAGGCCACCAGGTCGGCCAACCGCTCCAGGAGCGTATCTCCGAGTAGCGGCATCTGCACCCGCTGTATCGACGGCTGCACCGGCAACTGTGAGGTATTCAGAGCAACCTTCCGCGGCCGGGAGCTGATTTACCCCGGACCTTTTGGCGAAATAAGCGCCGGGGCCGATAAGGACTATCCCATCGATTACTCGCACCTGAACATCCAGGGTTACGCCCTCGGCGCCAGGGGTTTACCCCAAGGCGTGGTCGGCGACCCGGACACGGCCACCTTCCCCGGCGTCAACACCGAGACGGAATACGGCTGGACGAAAAAAGTCCGGATGAAGGTACCCGTCTTTACCGGCGCCCTCGGCTCGACCGAGATTGCCCGCAAGAACTGGGAGCACTTCGCCGTCGGCGCGGCGCTGGCCGGTATCACGCTGGTCTGCGGAGAGAACGTCTGCGGCATCGACCCCAAGCTGGAGCGCGACGCCAGGGGCAAGGTCACCGCGGCCCCGGACATGGACCGACGCATCGAAATTTACCGCCGCTACCACCAGGGATACGGCGAAATCCTGGTGCAGATGAATGTTGAAGACACCCGGCTGGGCGTGGCCGAATACGTGAGTAAAAAGCACGGGCTCGATACCATCGAGCTGAAATGGGGACAGGGCGCCAAGTGCATCGGAGGCGAAATCAAGGTCAACAGCCTGGAAAGGGCGCTGGAACTCCAGAAACGTGGCTACATCGTCACACCCGACCCTTCCAACCCCGTGAACCAGGCCGCTTTTAAAGACGGCGCCATTAAAGAGTTCGAGCGTCACAGCCGCCTCGGCTTTATCGATGAAGACGGCTTTTATGAGGAGGTTGAGCGACTCCGCAAACTCGGTTTCAAGCGCATCACCCTCAAGACCGGTTCCTATGGCCTGCGCGAGCTGGCGATGGCCATCAAATGGGGCTCGAAGGCGAAAGTCGACCTGCTGACGATAGACGGTTCGGGCGGGGGCACGGGCATGAGCCCGTGGCGGATGATGGAGGAATGGGGTATGCCCAGCCTCTATCTCCACGCCGCCGCCTACGAATTCTGCCAGAAGCTGGCCGAGCGTGGCGAGAAAGTACCCGATATCGCCTTTGCTGGAGGCTTCAGCAGCGAGGACGGCATTTTTAAGGCGCTGGCCCTCGGCGCGCCCTTTACGAAGGCGGTCTGCATGGGACGTGCCCTGATGATCCCGGGCATGGTCGGCAAAAATATCCACATATGGCTCAAAGAAGGCAAACTCCCCCAGACCGTCAGCCAGTTCGGCACCACGCCGGAAGAGATATTCGTTAACTGGGAAGATGTGAAAAACATCGTCGGCGCTAATGAAATAAAGAACATACCGCTGGGCGCGGTCGGCATCTACAGTTACGTGGAAAAATTGAGAGTCGGCCTGCAGCAGCTGATGGCGGGGGCACGGTGTTTCAGCGTCCCGGCCATCACCCGGCGTGAGCTGATGTCCCTCACGGAGGAATGTGCCAAGGTCACCGGCATACCTTACCTGATGGACGCCTACCGCGAAGAGGCCATGGCTGTCCTGAACAGCTAGAAATATTAACAGGTGCGCCAGGAAACGGGCTCTGGGAATACGGGGCCCGTTTCCTTTTTACGTCAATTTCCCTCACCCTTTCTCTGACGCCGGACTTGCATTCTGCCTGTCAATATTTCCTATAATAGGGGACTGTTAAATAAGGAGGCAATCAGATGGCGACGCTGGAGGAGTTACAAGCCAGGATAAACCGGCTGGAGGATATCAGGCAGATTGAAAAACTGCAAAAAATTTACGGCTATTATCGTGATTACGGCGACTGGCAGAAGGTCGTCGACCTGTTTGCGGAGAAAGATGCCTCGGTGGAGGTGGCGGACCACGGCGTCTACAGGGGCAAAGCGGGTGTGAGACGGTTCTACATCGACCTGCTGGGCGGCGGCGCTGACAGGCCGCCGCGGCCGGGAGTCCTCTCCCACGTCTTCCAGCTCCAGGGCGCCGTCACCGTCGACTCCGATGGTAAGACGGCCCGGGGCAGGTGGTACGGGATGGGCATGGAGGCCCGGCCCATCGCCTCTTTACATGAAGGCGAGCTACGGCAGACCTGGATACACGGCGTCTACGAAAACGAGTACGTTAAGGAGGACGGCAGGTGGAAGATAAAGAAGCTCCATTTCAACCTCACCTTCCGCACCCCATACGAGGCAGGCTGGCTCAAGGTGCCGGTAGTCGGCCAGCACGGCCCGGACGCGGTGATAAAGCCCGATGCCCCGCCCACCGCCTATCACCCCTACCCCTCCGGCTACCACGTCCCCTTCTCCTTTAAGAACCCGGTGACGGGCAAGTAGCAATTATCCCTCCAAGAAAGGCGGTGAGATATGGACCTTGAAGAACTGGGAAAAAAGGTAGTCCTGATGGAGGACATCCAGGCGATAGAAGACCTCCAGCAAATGTACGGCTATTACATGGATACGCACCAGCGGGAGCAGGTGGTCAGTCTGTTCTCAGAAGACGCGGAATCCCTGGAAATAGAAAGCGTGGGGCTGTTCCTGGGGAAAAAGGGTGTGAAGCAGTTCTTCCTCGAGAACGACCTGCTTAAAGGAGATGAAACGGTCGTCCCGAACTGGATAAACATCCTCATCATGATGTTCCAGGACGTTATCGACGTAGCGCCCGACGGGAAGACAGCCAAGGGGCGGTGGAACACCTGGCTGGCCGAGGCGATGCCGGTGGAGGGAATACCGCGGCAGCAGTGGTGCCAGGGATATTATGAAAATGAGTACGTCAAGGAGAACGGCAAGTGGCTCTTTAAAAAGCTGCACTGGAACGTGACCGTTTTCACCTCTTTCGAGGCGGGGTGGCTGAAGGTGCCGCTGCTGGGCCTATTGACCCGCCCGGACGCCGACGCCCCCGCCCCCCATTTCCACCCCTACCCCTCGGGCTACCACCTGCCGTACCACTTTAAACACCCGGTCACGGGGGAGTGAGAGAGGCTGAAATAGCTTTAGTGCAATAGTTGCGCTGGTGCCTGGCGAGGTCCTATAATAAATCAATTTTTACTGGAAGGTAATATGCTCACCCCGGTAGATGGTTGGACGATTGCCCACGGCCTCGTAGGTCTCTTCTTAGGAAGAATCAAATTAAACAGGTTGCTGTTTTATCCCGTTCCGATTGTATGGGAGATATATCAACTATACTTTCATTATCAACCGAAAGGTATTTTCCTGGCGCACGTCTGGCTCAACTCTTTAAGCGATATTCTCGCCTGCATCATATGTTACGAATTAGCCGTGAGATATTCGTTTGATATCGAACGATATCCCCTCTGGACAAGAGTAAATAACAAGACTAAGGCAATTATCGCTTATGTTCTGATTACTCTAAGCGTAACCTGGATTTTCTACGATGATATATTCAGGGGAGGGCTATGGACGCGTATGCCCATAGGCCAGCTCCCGCTGGTGTTAGGGGCGCTCTCGCCGGCAATCGCATCATTTATTGTCTGGATATGGATTAAGCGGGATACTTTTCGTTTTGTCGGATTATTAAAGATATTCGGCAAGCAGTTGTCCTATTACCTCTTTACGGGTGTCTTGCCGTCGGTGGCTATTCTTTTCACCGTATCTCTGGTAATAATTTTAAATTCCCATTTTTAATATTTTGTGAAACAAGGCCGGAGGTTACTCTTTCACGCTCTTTTCACTGCCAGCCGGATTATCTTTCTGATGTCGTCCACTTCCTCCAGTCTGTCCACCAGCTCTATCAGTCTCTCCGCATTCTCCCGGGTGACAATATGGGAAAAATCCACCTGGACCATGAACTTTTTCACTAAAGCGTCCCACGACAGCGGGTGCGGTATCTCGCCGGTGGCTTCACGCACGTATTCTGCTATAACACTACCATCTTTCAGGCTGACCTCAAGCTCCACACCGTCCTTTTTGTCCAGATCCGGGGCTAACTCAATCTTACCAATCAGCGCCTGCACCCGCGGGTCGCGTATCGATTCCTCGGTGAAGTTCTCGGCGGTCACGCTTCTCCTTAACAGCGCCGTGGCCGTGGCGTACTTATAGCTGAAAAGGGCGTCGCCGGTGGGGTAATCGCCGACCTTATACGGCTTCATGTAGTGGGCGAAGCGCATGGGTGGGGATAAATGCACGATGACCTTGTTGATGTCCTCAATATTGATAGCGTTTTGGCGTACCAGCGCCAGCGCCGCATCGATACAGGTATGCGTGGGCCGACCGCCGGGATAGGGTTTGAAAAGGAGTTCCACGTAATACTTTTTCCCTAAATCCCTGGTCAGGATTTCAGGGCGCTCGCAGCCGGGCGTGAAATTGGCGTAATAGCCGTTCTTCCCGAAAAACGGGTCGGGGATACCCGTCCAGCCGGCTCTGGCCAGCTGCGCCGCCAACACGCCGCTGCGGGCGGAGGTACCCTGGCTCAATTTGAAGGTGGTGGCCCCGGCGGAAAGGCCGCCACCGGCCCCGGATATCATGTTAATGACGATGCCAAAGGCATGTTTTAACTGTCGATGGTTCAGGCCGAGCAGGCGCCCGGCGATGGCCGCCGCGCCGAAGGCGGGCACGGTGCCCCAGGCATCGAAGGTGGGGGACTTTCCCAATCCCTGGCGGCCCGCCTGGCTCATCTTCCAGGGTTCGCCGCCCGCGGTGTATATCCTCTCGGCCACATCGTCGCCGGCGACCAGCGCGGTAATCAACTCCCGGCCACGGCAACCGCGGCTCTCGCCTACCGTAAGCGCCGTGGTAACCGTCGTGCCGCTGACGTGCCCGGGATAACGCTTGCCGTCGATGATAGCTAACAGCGGCTCCCAGTCGAAGGAGCGGCACAGGATGGCGTTGGCCCAGGCCGCGTCCTGCACCGGTGCTTTCAGGCCATAGGCCAGGATGGTCGCCTCCTCTTTTCCGCCCCACCCCTTCACCAATTCAACTAAAGCGTCGTTACCGGGGGCCGCCGCGCCGCCGATGGCGCATCCGATAACATCCAGGACACGTTTTTTCGTATTTTCCAAAATGGCCAAGGCGATGTCCTCGAAGCGGGTTTGAAGGACATTCTCCGCGAACGCTCCAACCACATTTTCACCGCTGACAGGGTCGGTCACCGTCAGGCCTTCTTATACTCTACGACAGTAGGCTTCTTGCCGGGAGTAATCAACTTCTGGACAACCTCTTCATTAAGCTCCATCCCCAGCCCCGGCCCGTCCGGCGGGTAGAGATAGCCGTTTTCATATCTGGGCACTTTTACGGCTAGGTCGTCGGTAATCGGCTTGCTGACGGTATCGAGACAATCGTGCAGGGACAGCGGGCCGGTGTTCTCCTGCTCCAGGCGTCCCATCCACTCGGTGCCGGCGATAAAGTGCGCCTGGGCGGCGGCCTCGAAGCCGGAGCCGGTCAGGCAGCCGCACATGACCGGGATATTGGCCGCTTTGGCGATGGCCACCCACTTTTGCGCCTTGCAGATACCGCCGACCCTGGCCACTTTCAGGAAAAACACGTCGGCCGCTTTCTTCTGGATAATCTCCAGCAGGTGGCTCAACTCGGTGGTGGACTCGTCGGCGCATATCGGGGTGCCCACTTTCTGGCGGAGGCGCGCCATGCCGTCGATGTCCCAGTAAGGCAACGGCTGCTCGAACATGAAAAGGTTATATTTCTCCATTTTCCTCAAAGCGTCCAGGGCCGTGTAGAAGTCCCAGCCGCCGTTAGCGTCCATCCCCAGCCGGAAATCATCGCCGACTACTTGCCGTACCGCCCTGATATTCTCGATGTCCGCGGCGATGTTGCCGGCGGATACCTTCAGCTTGATGCTCTTGAAACCGGCCTTTTTTATCCGGGCGGCTTTCTCCGCCACCACGTCAGGAGGGCCGAAGGTAATCACCGTCCCCAGCGGTATCTTTTCGTTACAGAGCCCGCCGAGAAGCTGGTAAACGGGAACGCCCAGTTTCTTGCCCTTCAAATCGTGCAGGGCGAAGTCAATGGCCGTAATCGCCTGATTGTTGTGCTTGGTCATCCGGTCCATCTGCGTGGTCAGCTTTTCGATGTTCATCGGGTCAGCCCCGAGGAGGAGGCGGGGCGCGAACCACTCGTTAATAACGCTCATCAGCGAGGCCTGCCCTTCGCCGATATATCCCAGCGACGTGTGGCCGGCCTCGGCGATGCCGGTGATACCCTCATCCGTATGTATCTTCACAATGACCGGCTCGGAGGCGGGTATCACGCCCGTCCCCATGTAGTGAACCGTCTTATATTTGAACTGTACCGGGATACATTCAATCTTGGTAATTATCATGCGTCTCCTTAATATCGCCTGATTCGGGGAAAAGCGTCACCCCATTTTAATTCGCCTCGTCTTTACAGTCAAACCCGCTTGGGGTACAAGCGGTAGAGACCTTTTTCAAGCTTGACACGATTAACGATATTTCCAGGCTGATGCGGGAAATCACTCTTATTAAAGATTAAATCATTAAAACGGCTTCAGGACTATCCTGTACTTCAGCCCGTAAATAGTCGCTGCGACGACGTAGATAACAATGAAACCCATCAGCGCCATGACCAGGGCGAGTATCAGCACGCCGTAGACGGCGCCCAGCCAAGACGCCATGAAGGGAAAAATTACGTCGCTACCGGTCCCGGCGACGAGTGCTATAAAATTCAACAGCAAAAACGGTAAGACCACACACCCCAGACCCGAAAGAGAATGCTTAATATCTGACCAGCTTAACCTGATATTGGCCGAGACGCAAACGGCCAGGTAGAGAAAGACCCAGAACCACCAGCCGGCCAGGTTTTCTGGGGTGAAAATCAGCTTTACCAGCGCCAGCGCCGATTGCCCCCACACCTCAAAATAGCTGCCAACCGAATAAGCAGCAATCTCACCGGTCCGCACCAGGATAGCGTCCCAGACCTGCGAGCTGCCGGGAATGAGTATATAAAACAGCCCGAAGAGCACGGCACACCCGAGGAGCACCGGCCCAATCCCGATGAAGAAGTTGCCGAGGATATGCCACGGGTTTTTCTTGTGCCACTTGTGATAAACGTACCCCAGCGTACCGGTTACGGGATCAGGCTTGAAGAACCTGATTTCCACGATTTTATGCAGGAATATCAGGCAAAATAAAGCGTGTCCCAGCTCGTGAACGGGCGTGCCCAGCCAGGCTACCAGGTAGACGCCCCGGCGGCCGAAAGACCTCTCCAGCGATTTGAAGGTAAGCTGGGAGAGTGAATGTATTAAAAGTCCGAAGATAAAGACCCCGGCGAACAGGGAAGCCATCTGGCCGAGCGTGGCCACAATGAGGTCCCTGATGAAGACGAGTGCGGACATACCGGTTGCATCATATCCGCACTATCCAGGCATGTCAAGAGGAAGGAAATGCAAACACAGGTCTTCCCGAAAAGTTTTGGATTACCAAAAGTGGTGGGCGGTACAGGACTTGAACCTGTGACCTCCTGCGTGTGAAGCAGGCGCTCTAACCACTGAGCTAACCGCCCGGATGGGAGTACTATTTATTGTACCCTTTCAAGGCCCCTTTGTAAATCTGAATCCGGGAGGGTAATAGCGCCGGCTACTTCAGGTATTCAAATATCTTTATCTCCGGGGCCGTAGCGTTTTCAGCGTAAGGGACGTAGTACCTTGAAGTGTAGACCATCTTGTAATCTGAAAGCGCTTCCAGGGGTACAGGGCTGACGAACGGGTTGCCACCGACGATATCATATTTCCCTGACGTTTGACTGGCAATAAAGTTCTGCGCCTCGCCATAATTATTGTATTGTTTGGCTGCGGTGACTATTTTGTAACGCACGCCACCTTTGACTGTCTCGTTATAAGTAAGAACGATGGGTTTCTCGCCGGTTGTTTCCTGACCATCGAAGTTAAACAGCCTGACCACCAGGCAGTTATAGTAGTCGGTATTAAGGAAGATTTTCCACGGTTTGATAATACCCTGCTCTTCGGTATAATACACATTTATATACTTTTCCTGGTCTTTATCTGCCCAGGTGGCCAAAGCATGGAATTTCCCGGACCAAGCATTAACCATATCAAAATCGATGATTATATAAGACGAGTCCAGCTCATCCATAATCTTATCGGCCGCCGCCTCCTCCTGGGACAGGAAGAGACTGGCCACCTTGATAATAGGCACCGGGTCCTGGGAGGGATTGGTCGAGGGGAGGCGGTGGGCTATCCGGGAAATCCAGTAGCCGTAGTCCCACCAGGCGGTGACGCCGTAAGCCGAGGCCGGGTACTCATAGTCTAAATCATAGACCTTATAATAGGCCCCGGGGTCTCCCAGGGGGTCCGGGGTATTATTCTTCATCCAGGTCAAAGATTCCTCCCAGCCATCCGAAGGGGCATAGGGGGCTGCTGAAGCCGCATCCTTTGACTTGGTAACATTCCAGAAAGTTACCAGAGGAAGAACGATAATAATGGCTATTATCGTATAAGCCACGTACCGCGAGTTGTCAGATTCCTGCCGTCGTTTTTTCCTGGCCCCGGCGCTTTCCGCCTTGTCCTCTCCCGGACTACCGGCCTGCCTTTCAGCCAGTTTTTTCAACCCCGCCCACCAGATAATCTCCCAGGAGATAAAAGCTGTAAGCAACGCGACGTTGACCACAGAATAATACGCGAATCGGCGCTGCACCAGCGTGGCGAACAGCGTCACTAGAGACCAGACGATGAACAGCAGAATGAGTTCCTTTTGGCCATGGGCTTTGATAACCTGCCAGAGTAAAACGACCAGAGCGATGAGGCCGAAGCCGGGAATAGCCCAGTTTTTGGTGAGGAAAAAGCCTGTGGTGAAATTGCCCCAGGCAAGGGTAGTGGTAAAACTGCCATAGGGCGAAAGTAAGGGCTGCATTTCCTGTGTGGTCGTGGCGGTCGAGCCCCCTCCCGGTGCAAAGACGAAGAGGAAATTGTTCCATAAAGCGCTCACCGTATCCCGACCTACCGCGTAAAAAAGTCCGATGACTACGACGCCGATTGCGACCAGTGATAGCGGGTAATAATACGATTTCAGGCCACGGCCTAACATTAACCGTGAAAAACCGGTCAGGACGAGGGGAACAAACACGGCGGCGGTCATGGCCAGGGACAGGTTCTTGTTAGGTGAAATCGGTAAAAAGATGATGAGGGCGACCACGAAAACAATGAAACTGACGATGCCCAGATGTTCCGAGGATTTCTGTCTGAAATGGTTGATAATAAACTGAATGAGCAGGTAAAGACAGATGATAAAGACAAAGAGCAGCGCCCCCATCCAGGTGATGAGGTATATCCCCAGGAAAAGGCCTGCCAGGAGGCTGTAAACGAGCGGCCTGGCCAGGGCTTTGCGGTCGCCTTTCCTTAATTGCTCGAAAGTCAGCGGGTTCTGCCCCTCCCCGATAGCCCCGGCCGCTTGAAAAGCCAGAATCAGGAAGAGGATGGTCACCGTGCTGAAAAGGACCTCGGCGGGAGGGACGTCGGAGGAGCCCAGTATCGAGCGTCCCATGAACTCACCGGGCATAATACCCACCAGGAAAGCCGCCAGCAGGCCCGCCCAGCGGTTGAACAGCGCTTTGCCGATGAAGAAAACCGGGATAACCGTAAGCGCCGCTAAAATCGACGGCAAAAAGGTACTTACCAAATCTATCGTATGTTGCGTCGGTGAACCGAATCCGATGACCCAGGCGATAAAGGCCATCAGGTATTCAAAGAAATGGACACCCCCCGCAGAAGTACCTCCCCCAGGGTAGATATAGAAGGGGTCAAAGTCCGTGACATGGGGGAAATTGTAGGCCAGGCTGTCCACAAAGCGTACGTGATAGTAGGCATCGTTACTGGAAAGCTTGACCCACTCGCCGGTGAAGATGGAGTCGTAAGGGAGAGCGACGCGGAACAGCAAAGCCAGGGCAAAGAATAACACCACCAGGGCAACGATGACAATCTTTGCGGTTGATTTGCTCATGTTCACGGCCCGCTTCAGGGCAACGCTCGAAACCCCTCGAGCGGAAACTTTAAGCCAATTATGACATATAATCCCTAGGCGGGCAAGTGATTGACCTCGATTAAGATTTCATGCTGTTTATATCGGTAAACAGGTTTACCTGTTCCCTGGCCCCGTCAATCCCCTGAAGCCGCCATCGTCATAACGGTTCAGCGGTACACCCCCGCCCACAATCAGCGCCTGGCCGGTGATGAAGGAAGATAGCTCCGAAGACAGGAAAAGCACGGCGTTGGCGATATCTTCCGGCAGGCCGACTCTCCCCAGCGGTGTGGACTGGCCCAACCGGTCGAGCGCGGCGCCCCTTTCCTCCTGGGGGACCATGCTTAATACCGGGTCCCAGAACGGCGTCTTGACCGGTCCCGGCAGAATCGCATTGACGTTGATATTGTGGGGGGCCAGTTCATAGGCCAGGTTAACAGTTAGCCCCAGGATGCCAGCTTTGGCCGAGTGGTATTCGGGGGCGGGGCCGGGGGGACTGTAGACACCCAGCGAAGAAATGAGGACTATTTTGCCGTATTTCTGCGCTATCATGTGCGGGGCCACTCCTTTACAGAAAAAGACATGCCCTTTCAGGTTCAGGGCCATCATCAAATCATAATGCCCTTCCTCGATATACTGGATGCCCCTTTTAGGCCTTCCCCCGGCACTTTCCCTGCCTTTGACGACGCTGCCCCCCGCGCAGCCGACCAGTATGTCCACCCTGCCGAACTTTTTCACCGTCCGGTCAACGCAGTCCCTGATTTGCTTCAGGTCGGTGATATCACATTTGATAAAGATACATTCCTTGCCTTTTCGGGTGGCCTCCGCCGCCGTTTTCTTTCCCTCTACTTCGTTGATATCGGCGATGACGCAGGAGCAGCCCTCCCCGGCAAAGAGAAAGGCGGTTGACCTCCCCATCCCCGTGGCCCCGCCGTTGATAATGGCGACTCTCCCGGTCAGCAGTTCTTTCATTTCTTCCCTCCTGTGCAAGATAACGGCAGGTGTTTTTCAAGATAAATCAGCCACATCATAGCGCAGCACGGGAAATTCATCAAGGGAAGAGGGTATATTAACCGGAACTATTGACATCAGCTTATTCCATGTTAAAATAAATAATGAATGAACATTCATTCATTATTTATTAAGGTAATATGTCGGCGATGACCGACAGAGCGTCCCGGAAAAAACAGATTACGGCGAAGCGCCGGGGGCAGATCCTTAAGGCAGGCATAGAAGTCTTTACCCGGAAGGGCTTTACGGCAGCCACCGTACCGGAAATCGCCCGCCTGGCCGGTATCGCCACCGGCACCATCTATCTCTACTACCCATCCAAACGCGCCCTGTTTATCGCCGCGATAAAGGACCTCATCATCACCGCGCCTTTGCTCGACCTTATCTATCGTATCCCGAAGGAAAATATCGCCGTTGTTTTCGGGCAGATTATGCAGAACCGGTTCGACCTTATCCAGGGCGAAGAGATGTCCCGGATGCCCACGCTAATGGGTGAAGTCCTGCGCGACCCGGAGCTGAAAGCTATCTTAAATAGAGAGTTCCTGAAGCCTTTGATGACGCAAATGGAAGGCATCTACCGCGCCATGGAGCCACCAGGTGAACCATTCCGCACCGAGCCTGCTGTTGCCGTCAGGGCTGTGGCCGGGCTTATTATCGGCTTTCTCATGCTCGGGCTTCTGGAAGGCGAAAACAGCCCCCTAGAACATCTACCGCGGGAAAAGGTCGCGGCGGACACGGTAAATTTCATCCTGCACGGCTTGATGGGTGGTGAAAATGTTGATTTCAAACAGGAGGAGCGATGATGGATAATGCCATCAGTGTTGAGAATTTAAGCTTTAATTACGGCGGCCTTAGAGTCATCGACGGCATGTCCCTGGAAATCCCGTCCGGTACGAGCTTCGGGCTGCTGGGGCCGAACGGCGCCGGCAAGACCACGCTGATACGCCTGCTGGTGGGACTGCTGAAGCCGGCCGCCGGCAGTATCCGCTGCCTGGGCAAGGCCCCTTCGCGGGCTAATGCGCGGTCGGTCGGCTACATGCCCCAGCTGCCGGCGCTCTACGCCGAGCTTTCCGTGGAGCAGAATATCGACTTTTTCGCCCGGATTTATGGGTTGAAGGACAATAAACAACGGGTGCCGCGCGTGGCCGAGGTCGTCAGGCTGGTTGACCTCTGGGAGAAGCGGAAAACACAGGTGATGAAATTGAGCGGGGGCATGAAGCAGCGGGTCAGCCTGGGCTGCGCCATCGTCCACCGGCCGCCGCTGATTTTCCTGGACGAGCCCACCGTGGGACTTGACCCGGAGCTCCGGGTGCATTTCTGGGACTACTTCACGGGCCTGACCCGGAACGGCGCGACCCTTATCGTCTCCAGCCACACCATGGATGACGCTGCCCACTGCGAGAAGCTCGTTTTCCTGCGGCAGGGCCGGATTATCGCGCTGGGCTCGCCGGCCGAGCTCCGGGCCGCCACCGGCGCGGCGGAGGCATCTCTGGAGGATGCCTTCCTCCACTTCATCAAACTCGGGGAGGTGCCGCAAAATGACGAGTAGCACTTTTACCATCGCCCACCGCATCATCATCCAGATGGTGCGCGACCGCCGCACCATCGGCCTGCTCATCATCGCCCCGCTTATCATCGCCAGCATCGTGGGGGTCAGCACCCCGGATAAAAGCGTGCTGGACTATATCGCTCCGGCCATACTGGCCATGCTGATTCTGTTTTTCGGCTTTCTCCTGACCGGCATCAGTGTCCTGCGGGAGCGCTCCCAGGGCACGCTGGAGCGCCTGATGGCCTCGCCGGTCACGCGTCTGGACATCGTGGGGGGCTACCTTCTCGGCTTTCTGCTCTTTGCCCTTCTCCAGACCCTGATTATCTTTTTCTACATGGTCTACATCATCAAGGTCAACTACCTGGGTGACCTGTGGCAAATCCTCGTTTTCCAGGTGCTCATCGGCATCGGCGCCGTCTGCCTGGGGACTTTTTTCTCCGTCTTCGCCCGGAACGAGTTCCAGATGATGCAGTTCATCCCTTTGATTATCGTTCCCCAGATGTTCCTCTGCGGGCTGCTCTGGCCGATGGAACAGATGCCGGGCTATCTCCAGTGGATAGCCAAGTTCCTGCCCCTGACGTATGGCGTGGAAGGAATCAGGGCTTTGATGCTCCAGGGGCAAAGCCTGCTGGACATCGGCAAGGACATCGGCATTCTGGCGGCCTACGCGGTGGGACTGCTGGTACTGGCGGCCGTGACTTTAAGGCGCGGCACGGCGGCGTGACAGCCGTAAGCGGCGGCATCGCAAGCTACATGGTTGATACTGGTGGGGTAATTGAGCCGGGATTCTCTACCGGGAGAAAGACTACGCCTGAAGTTCGTCCAGTATGATTCCTGTCGTCCAGATGACCGTCTGGATGATGGCGCAGCCGTGGGTTACCTGCAGGAAATCGTTACTGTCTTTATCATCCGTCAGGTTCCAGACCCTCCCGAAGTATTTGTTTAGAATGTCCCGGCACAATATGGAGTTATATTCCTGATAAAACCTGTCGAGCAGGGCGCCCCGTATCGTGGCGCAGACAGCGCGCAAACGGGCCTCGTTCTGGCTTTCCCGGGTAAGCACCCAGCACCATTCCCATGGCTATCATGCTGCTGATTATGGCGCCGCAGGTGCCATCGATGACCAGGGCAGTCCCGCCGGTAAAACCGCCTGTCCCGGCAAAAAACTTATCATCCATACCCTCCGGAATCACTTCCAGGCCTCCCCATCTCAAGGCATGGATGATAGCTAAAAACGTACACTGGCCGCAGCCCTTGAACTGCGCTTCGTATTCGACCGCCAGTTCCTCGGCTTTTTTAACGATTTCCTGTTTCGACTTTTTAAGCTTCGCCACGCAGAGCCACTTCCGTTTATTTTTACCCGCCCGGGTGCCGGCCGGCCACCAGGCCTATGGCGCGGCGGAAAACCGGCTACGAGTGATTGTTCTCAAACTCCTTTTTAACCAGGGTGATGAACTGCTCGGTCATTGCGTGCTCCGGGGCATCCGTACGGATAAGAACATCCGCCCCCACGTATAATTCACCGGGGAGCGGCAGTGGTTTCAGCCTACCGCTCGAAATTTCCTGGGCCACGCTTTTCAGGTGGTACAGCCCCATCCCCTTGCCGCTTTCCACCAGACTCCTGCCCCACTCCGGACTGTTGACCTCCACCACGATGGGTACCGGTATATTACAGCCCCTGATTTTAAACTTAAGGAAAAAATATTACCGGTATGAAGCCGTATACAATCTGCCGGATGGGCATTGCCAGGACTTTCCAAACGGTGAAAATCTTCGGCCACCTGCCGGTTTTCGATAACGTGAGAGTCGGTTCGCTTTTCGGGACATCGGAAAAAATCTCGGTGGCGGAGGCAGAAAGGGAAACGGCCGAGCTCCTGGAGTTCGTTAATCTATCGAATTTAAGCCACACCCTGGCCAAAGACCTGACGCTGGCCAACCAGAAACGGCTGGAAGTCGCGCGCGCCCTGGCCACCCGGCCGGAGCTGCTCTTGCTGGATGAGATGATGGCCGGGCTGACCCATACCGAGGTAGCCCAGGCCATGGAACTGGTGAAAAGGATACGTGATAAAGGGATTACTATCGTGATGATTGAGCATGTCATGAAAGCCATTATGAACGTCTGTGACCGGATAATTGTGCTGCACCACGGCAAAAAAATTGCCGAAGGCACGCCGCAAGAGATTGCCAGCAGCCAGACTGTTGTGGAGGTATATCTGGGTGAACAGTCCGATACTGGAAGTTGACCACATTAATGCCTTTTACGGCCAGGTCCAGGTTCTGTGGGATGTGTGTGTCAAAATCAACGAGGGGGAAATAGTCGCCCTCATCGGGGCCAACGGCGCCGGCAAGACAACCCTTCTGCACACTATTTCCGGCCTGCTACGCCCGGCCTCCGGTACGATATCCTTTCTCGGCCGGAGAATTGACGGCCTGGCACCTCATACCATCGTGGAACTCGGGGTCTCCCATATTCCCGAGGGCAGGAGGCTTTTCACCGATATGTCGGTGCAGGAAAACCTGGAAATGGGTGCTTACACCGGTCGCGCCTGGAAACTCCGGGAGGAAACCATCGCGCAGGTCTACCAGGTCTTCCCCATTTTGAAGGAGAGAAGCCGGCAGCTGGCCAGGATTTTAAGCGGCGGCGAGCAGCAGATGCTGGCCATGGGGCGCGGGCTGATGTCCCGCCCGAAACTGTGCATCATCGATGAGCCTTCCAACGGGCTGGCGCCGCGCCTGGTGACGGAGGTCTTTCAAATCGTTAAGTCCCTCCGCGAGCGTGGTATCACCATCCTGCTCATCGAGCAGAACGTCCGGCAGACCCTGGAGATAGCCGACCGCGCCTGCGTCCTGGAAAACGGCCGCATTACTCTGGAGGGGTGCTGCGACGATCTTATCAAGAGCGACCATATCAGGAAAGCCTATCTGGGGTTGAGTTAAATCAGCGAGGAGCTATAAAATTGTCCGGGTCAGCGGTTCACCGGCGTTTTCCCGGATGACGATACAGGGGGTAGTGATGGTGCCATTGAAAAAGACAAAAAAGGAAATTGTCTCCAAGGCGAAAGAACTGGCGGTGGCCCATGAGGCGCGGTTCAAGGGTTGCGGGGAATGTACGTTCCTGGCCATCATTGATGCCCTCCGCTGGGGAGGTATTGAGCTCATCACGGAAGATGAGGAGAAAAAGCTCTTCCCCGGTATATCCATGCTGACCGCCGGCGTCTGCATGACGGGAGAAGGCACCTGCGGCGCCGTCGCCAGCAGCGCCATGGCGCTCGGTCTGGCCCTGGGGGTGCCCATGGACGGCGCTGATGTCGATGCGGCGCGCCAGGCAGCGGCTACCGTCCGGGATACACTTTTGAAAAAATATTTTAAAAAATATGGCTCGATTCTCTGCAAGGACGTACAGCGAAAATATTTCGGGAAAGCCTGGAACCTGGCCGATGACGAGATGACCCAAGAGTTTTTGGGCATCACGCGCGGCTGCACCATTATAGAGACCGCGGCGCTGACCACCGGAATTATCCTGGACGAACTGGAGAAGTTAAGAGCCATTTAACTATCTGAACAACCATGCCGGCAACCGAGAAGCCGTGAAAGTGACCCTACGAATTTCCCGCTCTTTAACGTTTATCCGCTCGGTAGATGACAGACAGTATGATAACTGATTTCCTTCAGTACCA
>CAYWZO010000001.1:88344-130010 GCA_964462865.1 uncultured Dehalococcoidaceae bacterium
TTTTTTCACGAAAAGGGGATTAGCGTTTTCTTTTCAACCAACCCCTGGCGAGAGATGTTCCTGAACGGGAATGCCCCAACATGAACCAATCCGTGAGGTAAGTCTTACCGTGCCCCAACTGACGTTAAGCAAGCATGCGCCTTGACACCTGAAGCCATGGCTTCTCTACCGTAAAAAGGGGGGAAGGAACCTATCAGGCATATATGTTGGAATTACTAACTGTTAGCGTTCCGTCCAGTACAGAAGGAGACAAATAGTCGTGGGAACACAGAGATTTGAGAAGATACTTGAACCGTGCAATCTGGGTCAACTGCGGATTAAAAACCGCATGATAAAGACGGCCTCCGGGACAGCCAGCAGCTACGACATGGGCGGCTTCGTGAACGATAGACACATGGCCATGTACGAAGCTATAGCCAGAGGTGGTGCAGGTCTTATCATCGTGGAAATGGGCGGCATTGACCCTCCGCTGGGACTGCATAACCGCTTCCAGTTGCTTCTCAACGATGATGAACACATCCCGGGCTTCAGCCGCCTGGCCCAGGTCATCCACAAACACGGTTGCTATGTCTTGCAGCAGCTCTTCCATGCGGGGCCCTGGCACGACCCGCATTCCGGTCTTCAGCCGATTTCCTCTTCATCGCTGACCGCCGACGAGTTACTCGGCCTCATCCCGTCCGAGGTGCCCACGGCCCTGACCGCCAACCAGTTACCCCAGGGGCTGACCATCCCGGAGATTGAAGACATTGTGGATAAATTCGCCGCGACGGCCGAGCGAGCGAAGAAGGCCGGGTTTGATGGTGTGGAGGTAAATTGCGGTACCGGCCACCTGATTAACAGTTTCTTATCCCGTATCTGGAACCGGCGCCAGGACGCCTATGGCTATCAGGATTTTGAAGGCCGCACCCGGTTTGCGGTTGAAATCATCCGGGAAATCAAGCGGCGCCTGGGGCAAGATTTTATCGTGTCAGCGCTGGTCAACGTCATCGAGCTCGGACACGAGAAAGGTACCACCATCGAGGAAGGGCAGCAGATTGCACGGATAATACAGGAAGCCGGCGCCGATTGCATTCACGCCCGGGCCAATGCCTATTCCGGCCTGCCGGAAATCATCAGGTCCGAGCAGTATTTCTATCCCGAACCACCGAAGCCTTTAATCCAAGAACTGGACTGGAGGCGCCAGGGTGCGGGGGCGCTGGTGCCCCTGGCGGCCGCTGTCAAACAGGTAGTCTCGATTCCGGTTATCGCCGTGGGCAGACTCGACCCGGTGATCGGCGAGGAAGCCCTACGTCAGGGTAAGGTCGACCTGATTGGTATGACCCGGCGCCTGCTGGCGGACCCGGAGCTTCCCAACAAGGTCGCCGCGGGAAGGATGAAAGATATTCGCCCTTGCACCGCCTGCATGTTCTGCACTTCCCGGATCCGTATTTATAAACCCGTTGCCTGCCAGGTGAACGCCGCTTTAGGGAACGAACAGGACTACCTCATCAAACCGGCGGAGAAGAAGAAAAAGGTACTGGTAATCGGCAGCGGGCCGGCCGGCATGGAGGCGGCCAGGGTGGCGACAATGAGAGGCCATGAAGTCATCCTTTACGAAAAGGGGCATAAACTGGGAGGGCTGCTGCCCCTGGCGGCACTGGTAAAGGGTCATGAAGGCGACTACCTGATGGAATACGTTCACTACCTGATAACCCAGCTTGGCAAACTGGGCGTTGATATCAGGTTGGGGAAGGAGTTTAGTCCGGCGATGGTCCAGGAAGCCAGGCCGGATGCCGTCATCGTAGCGGGAGGCGGGATTCCTACCATCCCGGAGATACCCGGCATCAACCGGCGTAATGTCGTTAGCGTCCCTGCCCTGCATCGCATGCTCAAGTTCTATTTAAGGTTCTTGAGTCCCAGGTTACTGGGAGAGCTGACCAGAATCTGGATGCCCCTCGGTAAAAAGGTGGTGATTATCGGCGGCGGTTTACAGGGCTGCGAGCTGGCGGAGTTCCTGGTCAAGCGTAACCGGAAGGTTACCATCGTTGAATCAGCCGAGACCCTGGGCGAGGGAGTACCGGAACGAAAAAAGCACCCCCTTTTCCGGTGGCTGAAGAACAAGGGCGTGACCATGATGACCGGGGTGAAATACGAGGAGATAACGGACCAGGGGCTGGTCATCATGACCAAGGAAGGCGAGAGGCAGACCATCAGCGCAGATACCATCGTGCCGGCTGTGCCTCTGAAGCCAAACACTGAACTGTTCCGAAGCCTTGAAGGTAAAATCCCCGAGGTTTATCTCATTGGCGACTGCAATGATCCACAGGTGATAATCGACGCCGTAGCGGCCGGTTACCGCGTGGCCAATGCCCTTTAAGAATAATAACGAAAGGAACTAAACAGATGACCCAGGAGTATTTAAAATTGAAAGATAAAGTGATTATCGTTACCGGTGGCGCGCAAGGTATCGGCCGGGCTTATTCCCTGGGCATGGCGGAGGAGGGGGCTAAGCTGGTCATTGCCGATATCAACCTGCCGGCAGCCGAGGCAACCGCCAGGGACATTCAGGCCAAAGGGCGGGAGGCCCTGGCCCTCAAGACCGATGTCTCCAGCGTTGAAGATACGGTAACCATGGCGAAAAACACCGCGGAGCGTTTTGGCAGAATCGATGTCCTGGTCGCTAACGCCGGGATGCTGGAACGCAGCAAGTTCGGCATGGGGCCGTTCTGGGAAACCGATGTTGACGACTGGGACAGGGTCATCAACGTAAATCTCAAAGGTACTTTCCTGTGCTGTCGCGCCGTCTTTCCCTATATGAAGGCCCAGAACTTTGGTAAAATCATCACTATATCCTCACCGGTGGTATTTTTCGGGGCGACCAACCTGCCGCATTACGTAGCCAGTAAAGCAGGAATCATCGGTTTAACCCGGTCTATGGCGCGGGAAGCGGGAGAATTCAATATCAACGTGAACTGCATCGCCCCCGGCGCGACCCAGAGCTGGGAACCAACCGATGGGGGAGAATACGAATCTCGCCAGAAACTCCTTGAGTCATTAATACCCAAACGTCCCCTGAAACGCGTCGAAAATCCCCAAGACCTTATCGGCACTGCCATCTTCCTGGCTTCAAAGGACAGCGACTTCATTACCGGGCAGACGATTATCGTCGATGGTGGCGAAGTAATGAATTAAGTGTTCCGGCTTTCTTCAGAGCAAAGTCGTTGTTTTAGGTCTAATCCTAAACCAACGTTATCTGCAAGAATCGATATTGCATTATCACCGGTCTTCTCAGGTAAACAATTTAGCTTATAAGAAAAAGACTTGATATTTATGTCATAATAATCATATGAAATATAGCAGATATGGGGGGATAGCATGGAAGAGATTAAGAAAAGCTTCTGCTTTAATATCGGTCATTTCGAGTGCAGCGTGGTGCGAGACACCATATCTCCCATGGAGCTGGAATTCCTTTTTTCCAACGTTCCGATAGAAAAGCTTAAAAAATTGCTAAATCAATACAACGTCCTGCCGGGCCGGGTGTTTGACGTAATGTGCGTGGTCGTCAAGACAGGTGACCATACTATCCTCCTCGACACCGGCTGGGGGACCAGTCAAAAACCCGATGAAGGCAAACTAATCGAGAACCTAAAGCTTCAGGGGATACAGGGCGGGGATATCGATACCGTAATCCTTTCCCATGCCCACCCGGACCACATCGGCGGTATAATCGATGAAAAGAACAGACTATTTTACCCCCAGGCCCGATATTTCATGAACAAAAAGGGATGGGAATACTGGACATCCCGACCAGACCTGTCATGCTATCCAGAAATGATACAACAGATGATGCCGGCGGCAGTGCAGAAGAACGTAATACCGATTAAAGACCGGCTTACTTTAATCGATAGCGGCACTGAAATCCTGCCCGGGATCGAATATCTAAGCACGCCGGGGCACAGTCCGGACCACGGGGTGCTGATAATATCATCGGAGAACGAGCAATTACTGTATTCCTCAGACCTTTTTCAACATCCGTTGCAGATGGCCTGTCCTGATTTGTGTACGGGTTTAGATTATAAGCCCGAGCAGGCCGTAGCATCGAGGACCCAGATGATGCAGCGGGCAGCAGCAGATAAAATGCTGGTTTTTGCCTGTCACTTTCCCTTTCCGGGGATTGGCCATATCGTACCCAGGGGAAAGACCTTTCAATGGCAACCGGTTAAAGCATCAGTTTAAGTTTAAAGAAGTCATTTCTAATCGATAGCCTTGGCCACGCGCCAGCCGTGCGCGACAGCGTAGATCGTCATTCCCGATCCAGCGCTGTCAGGGTATAATTACCGGTTTAATCTCTTTTCCTGCCATCATGGCCTGGACCGCCTCGTTTATCCGCTCTAGGGGATAATGGTTGGTGACAATATCCGCGAAAGAATACCGGTGGCGTTTGTTAAGAATAAACTGGATGGCTTGGTGATAGTGGCGGATGGTGGCCGAGCCACTCCCGATGATCTCCAGATGCTTTAACATGATAAGACCGGGAATGATGGTCTGTTCCGCCAGGGACGACTGCCCGATAATAAGGTATTTGCCCCCCCGGCGGACGATGTCCATCCCCTCGCGGAAGGCCGCCGTCACGCCGGACGCCTCCACCACCACATCCGGGCCCCGCCCGCCGGTAAGCGCGAGAATCTCGGCCCGGCGCTTTTCCGGGTCGGGGACTTTCTCAATATCGATGGTGTAATCGGCCCCCCATTTTTTCGCCAGATTCAACCTCAACTCCGGGGCGCCGACAACGATGGTCTTCGAGGCCCCTCCTTCAGCGGCCAGCAGCGTGGCGTACAGCCCGACGGGCCCGCATCCCTGGATGACGACGCTGCTCTGGACGCCCAGGGCGCCGAGTCTTTCAAAGGCCGCCACGGCGGTCCTGAAAGCGCAGCAGACCCCGATGACTTCTTCATTGGATAATTCAGACGGAATCTTGATAATATCAGCCTCCGGGATAACGTACTCGTATTCCGCGAAACCGCCGGTAAGATAGGGATAGCTACCGGAAGAGCTGAAGCCGTAAGAATACCTGTTTTCACATAAATTAGGCTGGTTGTTTATGGCGCAGCTGTAACACTTCCCGCAGGAGACATGCGGCCACATAATACGGTCGCCGGTATTAACAGGCTCCCCGGCACAATCGACCGTCCTGCCCTCGCCGAGTTTAACAATCCTGCCCACCGCCTCATGACCGGGGATGACCGGCAAGGCGGGCTTGAGACCCATGTGCCCCTGCCACTGGTGAACGTCCGTGCCGCATATCCCCGCCATCTCGACCCTGACCAGGATGCCTTTCGGCTCTACTTCCGGGACCGGGAATTCACGGATTTCATACGGCTTGTTGTAGGCAGTGATAACGGCGGCCCGGCTTTTTCCCGGAATACTATTCATTTTTTTATCACCTTTAGCTGATTCATAAATTATAGCAACCCTTTAAACCACGCTCTCGCCACCATCGACGCTTAAAGTCTGCCCCACGATGTCGGCGGCGACATTCGAGGCCAGGAAGGCCACGGCGTTGGCGATATCCTGGGGCTGGGTGGTCCTCCTCACGGGTATCCGCGCCGTAGCTCCCTGCAACATCTCCGGAGGTGGATTTCCACCGCCGAAATTGGTCAGTGCCAGGCCCGGGGCGATGCTGTTCACATTGATGCCCGAAGGCGCCACATCCACCGCCAGCGCCTGGGTAAAGCCCACTACGCCGGCCTTGGCCGCATTGTAAGCCGCGGCATGACCCATGCCCTTCCGGTAACCGATGGAGGAGATGTTGATGATTTTGCCGCTTTTATTGGCAAGCATGTTGTCCAGAACAGCTTTGGTACAGTTAATGGGCCCCTTAAGGTTGAGGTCAATATCCCGGGTATATTCCGCCTCGGTTTTTTCCACGAAGGGCCTGGGCGGGGTAATGGCGCCGGCGTTGTTGACCAGGATATCTATCCGCTTGAACTGCGCCAGGGCGGATTTCACCACGCTGTTCACTTCGGCGCTGTCAGCAATATCGGCCTTCAGCGCCATCGTCTTGCGCCCTAAAGCCTCGATTTCCGCCGCAGTCTGCCTGGCCCCGGCCAGGTCAATATCAGCGACGATGACATCGCACCCTTCCCTGGCCAGGGTCAACGCGATGGCCTTGCCGAACCCTTTTTGACTGCCCGCCCCGGTCACCAGGGCTACTTTACCTTTCAGACCCAGTTCCATGATAACCTCCTTATTTACTTATATATTTCTTCCGACTTATGGGATGCCAAGCTCCTCGACCTTCTCCGGCAGGGGGACACCGCTGGCATCCCAGCCCATTATAACATAGTAGTATTTTCTGGCCCGCTCATAGACTTTTCGGTCGATTTTCAGGTCGGCCAGCGCCCCGCCGCGGGTAGGCCCGTAAAAGCGCCGGGGTAATTTATCCGCAGCGCCGGTGATGCCCTCCCGGAGATTGAACAGCCGCATCAGTGTCACCGTCCTTTCGGCGATGCGCAGGAGCTCCGGCAGGCCGGTGTCCCAGCCGGTTACCCCTTTGAGCAGTTCCACGGACTGTTCCAGCGTCATGTCCGGGAAATGGCAGACGACCAAGGAATCATAAATAATGTTCTGGAGCTGCACATCTTTAAAGATAGCCACTTTACGCGGGTTGATTTCCGCGGGGGAAGGCGGCGTCATCCAGCCGAAGGCATGGAAAGGTTTGAACTTCGGCTCCATGGCCAGCAACTCGTCAGGCGCCGCCACGCAGTGGTCAGCGCCGGTGGGAGATAGCATGTAAGCCAGGAACAGGGCGGAGCCTATCCTGGGTTCATGCATGCCGGGCTCCAGCCCTTTAACATGAAGGGCGAAATCCCGGCAGCGTTTACCAAGTTTTTCCGCCATCCTGGCCGTGCCCTCGGCCAAGAGATTACCGATGCCGGTACGCGTGGCAATCAGGTCAATAACCTTGAGCAAGGCATCGGCGTTACCAAACCGGAGTTCGAGGCCGCCGGTGTCCTGCTTCGTTAACAAGCCTTTTTCATAACACTCCATCGCGAAGGCAATCGTGCTGCCGGTGGAGATGGTGTCCAGTGCGTAGGCGTTACAGCGTTCGTTGCCCTTGAGTATGGCCTTGAGGTCGCTCACACCGCAGTCCGAGCCGATAGCGGCCAGGGTCTCGTATTCCGGGCCACCGTAAGCCGGGTCGACGTGATAGGGCTCTTCCAGCCTGACCACTTTTTTACAGCGTATCGGGCAGGCGAAACAACCTTCCATGCCTATCCGGGCAGTATCTTTAATCACACCGGCATGTATCAGCTTCACCTCGGGGAAGCCCCCGTCACGGAAGTTACGGATGGGTAAATCTCCGGTAACCACCTGGCGCAGCATCGACGGGCCGCCCGTGCCGAACTCGGACATGGGCGAGGGATGGGTCAACTGCTGCCTGATTTCCTTCACCTTAGCGGCATCGGCCACCGGCGGGAGCGTGTGCCCCCTGACGGCAATCGCCTTGAGGTTTTTCGAGCCCATCACCGCCCCCAGGCCACCTCTCCCGGCGGCATCGTGACAGCCTTCCATGATACAGGCAAACCGCACCTGGTTTTCACCCGCCGGCCCGATGAACGCGACCTGTATTTTAGGGTCGTCCAGTTCTTTTCTGATGGCCGTCTCGGTCTCCAGCGTCTCTTTCCCCCAGAGATGGCGGGCATCTTTGATTTCCGCTTTACCATCATGCACCCAGAGATAGACCGGCCCGGCGGCTTTACCTTCGATGATAATCGCATCATAGCCAGCCCGTTTCAGCTCGGCCATCCAGAACCCTCCGACTTCCGCCTTGGCGATGCCCCCGGTCAACGGCGACTTGGCCCCGATGCAGTTGCGCGCCGCCCCGGGCAGGAGCAGGCCGGAGACCGGCCCCAGGGCAAAGATTAATTTATTATCCGGACTCAAAGCGTCTATACCAGGTTTCACTTCCTTCCAGAGGTAATAGGCAATAAAGCCGGCCCCACCCAGGTATTTCCGGCAGAACGTCTCATCGATTTCATCAGTTGCCATACGTCTCCGGGAAAGATTGACCCGGAGGATTTTGCCATGATAACCAAGGGTTTTATTAGCCAAAGTCGTTTCCTCCTGTAACCACCTGTCATTAATCAACGCACATAATATATAATATCATTGAGTCAATTAAAATGGGAAAAAAGGACTTTATTTGATTTCCAATATTTGATATCCAATATCATTTGAGGTATGATTATTATAACACAAATGTCAATCAATATTCTCGCCGGGAAAACCAATATTATATGGTTAATCAAACGAATATCGAGTTAACCGCAACCGTGACTATTTCAGGAAGGCCGAGGAACCTGGGTACAACGTTAATAACAGGACGATATATATGACGAAGCAACAGGAGCAAATTAAACTCTGGACGACACTGGTAAATACCAAAGACGCCATCAGCAAATTAAGACAAAGAGAACTGAAACAATATCATATTTCGGCGGAACAGACCGGTGTGCTATCGATTTTACGGAGAGTCCCGGGCGGCCTGACGCCCGCAGAAATATCCCGCCGGCTGCTCCGGGACCCCAGCAGCGTCACGGTTATCCTGAACCGAATGGTGGCCAAAGGCTTGATAAGCAAATCGAAAGACAAAAAGAAGAAGAACCTGATAAGAGTCACTCTAACAAAAAAGGGGGACGACCTTTACAGCCAGATATTAAAAAGAATGTGCATTTACGGGCTTTTTGCCGTGCTGTCCGATGAGCAATGCCAGCAGCTCCAGGCCTGTCTCAACACCCTTCTGGCGGAGGCAACCGGAAGGTTAAAATGGCCGTTTGAGATAACGACCGGGCGTACCATCTGATGTCCCGGATTCGAGACTGGGGGGTATAAAAATGAACGAGACCAGAGCGTTAGCCAATTTTATTACTAACATAAAATATGATGACTTGAGCGAAGAAATCATCACCAAGGCGAAAACCCTGATACTGGACCAGTTCGGCTGCGAGCTGGCGTTTGCAGTCATGCCCTGGGGCCGGGCGGTATACCAGTACGTCAGAGACAAAAAGGGAGCCAGCGGCGAAAGCACCGTAGTGCATTACGGCCTGAAGACCGTGCCGGAAGACGCCGCTTTCGCCAATGCCGTTTTCGGACACGGCTTCGAAATGGACGATACCGACCTGCGTACCACGTCTCACCCAGGCGTCGCGGTGATACCGGCGGCCATGGCAACGGGCGAAAAGGAAAGGATAACCGGCCGGGAACTGATTACGTCCGTGGTGGTCGGTTACGACGTCATGATACGTATCGGTATGGCCTCCCGTTTGATGCAGGAGCGCGGGTTCCATACCACCGCCGTCCTGGGGCCTTTCGGTGCCGCGGCGGCAACATGTAAAGTCCTGGGACTTAACGCCGATACGGTAACCAGCGCGCTGGGGATAGCGGCCAGCCAGTGCGGCGGCATTTCTGAATATACAAGAAGCGGCGGCTCCGTCAAGCGACTGCATGCTGGTTTTGCAGCTCAAGCAGGAACCAGAGCCACCCTGACGGCCCGGCTCGGCATCACCGGCCCGTCGACAGCCATCGAAGGCAAGAGCGGCTTTTGCCAGGCCTACGCCGATAAATACTTCCTTAAAGACATTACGGACGGCCTGGGCAGGGAATTCAGGATTCTAGGGGTGGGCACCAAGTCCTATTGCTGCTGTTTCGCCCAGCACGCCGTCATTGATGCCACCACTTTAATAGCTAAAAAACACCGGGCCAGACCGGAGGAAATCGAGGAGGTAGTGGTGGCACAGAGAGCTAGGGAAGCCAACGCGGTGGGAACGATAGTGGAACCCACCGATGTGATTTCAGCCCAGTTCAGCGGGCGTTTCGGCCTGGCCCTTAGGCTGGTTAAAGGAGGCAATGAATTCAAGGACTATTCAGAAGAGAACCTGAAAGACCCACAGATACTCGCCCTGGTGAAAAGGGTGAAATACGGCGTCGATAAAGAGCTGGAGGCAATGCCGCCAGCATCCAACCCGGCTAAAGTAATGATAAAACTCAAGGACGGCACCATCTACCGGGAAAGGGTAGATTACTCCAAAGGCACGGTGCAGAACCCGATGACTAAGGAGGAACTGGAAAACAAATTCCGGAGCCTGGCCTCCATGGTCATACCGGCAGACCGGGTGGAAGACATCATCCGGGTGGTGGGAAAACTGGAAGAAGTGGATGATGTAAATAACCTGACTCCCCTGCTGGTGGTCGGTGGCAACGCGTAGCCACCATTTTTCATAGACTTTAAGTATCAGGGCATTGGCCGGCAGTCAGACCGTTATTTCAAAAGGCCGGCTTTTTCCAGTTCTGCGCAAATATCTCGCAGGCCGAGTCCTTCGAGACTGGCCCGGGTCGGCAGCCCGCTCGGCTCGTCCCAGCCGCGCAATCGATAATATTCGTCCTTCATCTTTTCAAATTCTTCCCTTGTCACCACGGCGCCTTTCCGGGAGACCGCCCGGCCGTCCTTGTCCGGCGCCAGACCCTCGGGGCTGAAGTACACACCCTGAAGTGGCTCTTCATGGAAAAAGTCCATCAAGATATCGCCCTCCCGTCCGCCCCATCCTTCCCGGAGCAATATAGCGCGCTGGAGATTGAATATCCTCTCCCCGGTCTTGAGCAGCCCTGCCGGGCTGATTTTTTCTCCGGTGACCGCCGCTAGGATGCGGCCCTCCAGCGCGCCTGCGGCTTCCTTATCCGGAGCGTGCACCTGGTAAATCGGCCAGGCTTGGTCGCAGAGGATGAGGCTTTCCTTGATATATCCATAGTCCTGGATATTTTTCGCCGCCAGGGCCTTACCCGCACTGGTTGAAAAATCGGCGCCGGCGGTGCCGCCCCAGAATTTCCCGGCGATATTGCGGAAGACTTCCGTCGAGAGAAAGGCGTTATCCAGGCCGTCCCGCCAGTTGAGCCACCTTATCAGGGGGAAGGCCATGGCATGAAGGAGCTGTATCGGCCTCCTCGGTTCGGTAGCGTAAATCAGGGCGTTAGCCAGGAACAACCTCGGGTCGTAGTCCAGCGTCTCGCCGGCCCGGGTGGCGATGATGGTACTGACCAGTTTCTCCGAACCCTTGCCGACGTATTGTGTGGCCTTCAGGATGCCCTGCGCCAGGACATCGCCAAAACCTTCACGAAAGGATATCTTGTGTACCAGTGTCTCGATAAATTCGGCGCTGCCGATGCGGGACAGGGGCAGGCCGGTCCCGTCGTCGTTTAAAATGCCGGAGTCGTAGCACTTGCCCAGCCACTGGATGAGGGGCTGCATTACCGCCGAATCGAGGCTGTATTTGTCACAGAGCCTGGTGGCCATCCGGTAGATTTCGGTGCCGTCCCGGTTGTACTTCATGGCGTGCTCCAGGTAGACGAGGGTGGCCTGGCAGAACGACTTGTAACTCCGGTGGTCCTCCGCTTCGTAAGACCGGCGGGTACAGCCGCAGATGCAGCCGTAACAGGCTTTGAGACGGCCGGTGAGGGACTTGTGCGGCTGGTATTCTAAATTGCCGGTCCTCAACTCGTAGACCTGCCTGGCGAGGAGCTCCAGTGTTTCCGGGTTGGCCGCCCGGGGCATCTTTTTATCAGCGGCTTTGACGACGATGGCTTTCAGCTTCTTCGAGCCCATCACCGCTCCCAGCCCGCTCGAACCGCTGGAGTTGTCGTCTGCCAGGATGGTGGCGAAAGAAACCAGGTTCTCCCCGGCGGGACCGATTTGCAGCGTCCTGGCATCTTTACCCAGTTCGGCCTGCAATATCTCCTCCGTCCGGACGGTCGTTTGCCCCCAGAGATGGGAGGCGTCTTTAATTTCTACGGTGTCACCGTCAGCTATATACAGGAAGACCGGCCGTGCGGCCCGGCCGGTAACCACCAGCCCGTCATAACCGGCGTACTTGAGCCAGGCACCCCAGCTCCCCCCCAAGTTCGCGTAGGAAAAGTACTCCGGCTCCATTTCCGGCGACTTACCGCAGACCTGCCAGCGGCAGCCGGCGAACCTGGTGAAACCCGCCAGGGGGCCGGTAATAAATATCAGGCAGTTTTCCGGGTCCAGGGCTTTAGTCTGTGGATTTACCATATCCCAGTAGATTTTAGCGGCGATGCCCCTCCCTCCGAGGAACCTGCCGGCGTAGGCGGATGTCGGCAGATGGCTTACCTTCTCCGTCGTAAGGTCAACCGTCAATATTTTACCGGCGTACCCGTATTCATCCAATTTCACCCGCTCCGTCAAGTAAACTATCTATCCTGTCGTTAATGTGTTATCTTCCCCGCCGGCCGTGTCCTGGCCGCTTTCAGTTTTTTCTTTAAGGCCGCGGTAGCCTCATAGTCCACCGCGATGGCATCGGTAAACGTACCGCCGGTATCGATACCCACTCGAAAGCTCATTCGTCCTCCCCTTTTCCTGAATAACGAATACCGTCTCCCCGTTTTCCGGCTCTGGTCCAAACCTCAAGTCTTTTCCCTGTTGAAAAAGCCAGGTATCAGGAATGAAATGTGAATATATAAACGGATATGATATAATCTTCTAACTGGTACAATTCCTACGTTATTAATATCATATTCACGTGATTATTCGCAAATCACCGGTTCTGTCTGCCAGGAGTCTGAAAGTGATTGCCGCAAAGATTGCCCGGTTCGTCACGGGAATAGGTTCGAAAAACATCCCGGAAGAAGTCTACGAGATAGCTCGCCGGGGTATCACGGACTTCTGTTAGCGATTCAATAAATTCAAGGAGGCCAGACGGTGGATGCTATTTTCGGTGACCGTAAAGTATCTCCCAGACAATACGATATCAAAAACGAGTATAACGTATCTGTCCCCATGCGGGACGGCGTCAAGGTTAACGTCAATATCTTCCGCCCCGATGGTAAAGGCAAATTTCCGGCGCTGGTAGGCATGGCCCCGTTCCACCTGGACTACCAGGACGATTACATCTGGCCTTCCGCCGCCCGGAGCAGTCGCGTCCGGGGCTCTCCCGCTGTAAATATTGAATCGGGGCCGAGGGACTTCTTCGTGCGGCGCGGCTACGTTAAAGTGATCGGCAGCTCCCGCGGCACCGGCAGGTCGGGAGGCGTCTACCAGTACACCAGCATCAAAGAGGTCGAGGACAACTATGACCTTATCGAGTGGGCTGCCCGGCAGCCCTGGTGTAACGGCTGCGTCGGCATGGCGGGGATTGCCTATTATGCGGGACTGGAGCCGTATATCGCCGCCCTGCAGCCGCCCCACCTGAAAGCCATCGCACCTTTGTTTTCCTTCTGGGATGATTACCGCTATTTCTGGTGGACCGGCGGCATACTGGCCAATGGCTTTCTCAAGTGGGTCAACAACCTGATGAATAACGACATTCACGCCGACCGCAGCGTGCTCCTGGACGAGCTGGGGGAGAAGCAGTTCCGCGAGGCCATTGCCCGCGCCCTGGCGGACCGGGACATCAGCGCCGACCCCGGCCTGGTGGATATTCTGAAGAACCCGTTCCTGCCGGGGAACGCCTCGGTCATCGATATCCTGCTGCATCCCACTATCTGCCCCTACTGGGAGGAGCGCGGCGCCAGAATAGCCTTGGATAAGATAAAGATTCCGGCCTATATGGGCGTGGCCTCTCACCGTCCCGGCCCGATGTACCACTGGTCACAGATAAAAGCGCCGAAGAAGATGGTTTACGTGCCGCCCGCGTACGTGGACCGCCCTTTCTACCAGCTCGCCTGGGAGCTGCTGCGCTGGTTCGACTACTGGTTGAAGGGCATGGATACCGGCATCATGGACGAACCGGCGGTGCGGATATTCGTGACCGGCGCCGACGAGTGGCTCAACGCGGACGACTTTCCCGTCCCCGGCACAAAATGGATACCTTTTAATCTCCATGAAAACCGCAGCCTCTGTGAAATCGAGCCCTGGCCGGAAGCCGAGTCCGCCTCCTACGATGATGCCCCGGATAATCGCGGTTGCCTCAAGTATTATTCAGCGCCGATGGTGGAGAACACGGAAGTCGTCGGCCCGGCTTCACTGAAGCTCTACGCCTCCTGCCGCGGAACGGATATGAACATCTTCGCCAGCCTGTGGGACGCCGACCCCGAAGGTAAAGAGACCTGCCTGGGGCGGGGGTATCTCAAAGCGTCCCACCGCGAGCTCGACCCAAAGCTCTCCCGTCCGTGGCTACCGGTACTTAAACATACCAATCCCCAATCCTTAATACCGGGGCAGGTCTATGAGCTGTCCATCGGCTTCTCTCTGGTGAACAACCTGTTCAAGGCCGGGCACCGCATCGTCCTCAAGATAAGCAGCGCCGACGACGACCCGGAAAACCTGTTCCAGGTCGGTATGTACCATCTCTGCAGTCAAACACCCAACACTATCACCATCTATCACAACGCCCGGTACCCGTCGCACCTGCTTTTACCGATTACCCGCGGCAACATCATCGGCACCTACGTATCCGGCGGCGATATCAGCCTGAAAAGCCGGGAATTTATGAAACTGGAATAGCTGACCTCTCGGTAAGTCAGGTAGACTTAAAGCCAGTTAAAGAAAAGGAGAGGAGATTAAAATGGCTGAAACAAAATACGGGAAATACTTTAAAACCTATGAGGCCAAGCCGGAGGAGATAGAACGCGGGCGCACCGGCATTGCGCGTGTTGACCGCAACGCCTTTGAAGGGTGCTACTTCTACTGGGTCCACTGGAATCTTCCCCGGCCGGCCGGCCGCTCGGCCGATACGTCCGGTGTCGGGCATCCGCCGCATATCCACAAGGACGCCGAAATCCTGATGCTCATCGGCACCAACCCTGATGACCCGACCGATCTGGGGGCGGAAGTCGAGTTACAGATGGGCCCGGAGAGGGAAAAGCATACCATTACCAAATCTACCGTCGTCTTTATCCCTCCGAACCTCATTCATTGTCCGTACATCATAAAAAGGACGGATAGACCCTGGATATTCATCGAAGTTAATCAGGGGCCGGTCCATACCGAAAAGTTGTTCCCGCAGGTATTGACCGACAAAGAGAGGGAATCCGTAGACTGGTCCAAGTGGAAAGAGGAAGGTTATTAACCAGAGGTCACCTGTGGTCAGGAATCCTTTAATAGCCTCTGGCTAATTAACCGGGCTCGGGTTACTTTTTAACGGTGGGATAGTCAGTAAAGCTATCATTCCGATGATTGTCACACCGATAAAGGTAATCCAGGCGCCCTGATAACTGAAATAGTGGTCATAAATCCAGCCGGCCAGCGGCGGGCCGATGATATTGCCTAACATCAATACCCCCATGCATGTCCCCACGATGGTACCGAACCTGGCTCTACCGAAGCATTCCAGTAGCATCGACAGCGCCATGGGGACCGGTCCGCCGAACCCCAGCCCGAAAATTACAATAAACGGCATCAGTGTCCATGTCCCCAGGATGTTAATATAGTTCAGGAGCAGCAGCCCGATGACAAGTAAAACATAACCCGAAGCTGCCAACCGCTTCTTGTCAACTCTATCGCCGAGCCAGCCGAAGCTGATACGGCCCAGGATGCTCATCAGGGGTATACCGCTAGCCACAAAACTCGAGGACGACCTGGGAATGTCGATACTGCTCAAATACGGCATGATATGGGTCATAAGCGCACTCACCACCATATAATGGCACATAAATCCCAGCGATATATGCCAGAAACTCCGGTTGGCCAGTATTTGCCTTATCTTTATACTCGGTTCAGCCTTCGGGGTCGGGTTAGTAACCACGGGGGAAACCGGTTCAATTATCTCATCACCGTCAGGTAAATAACCGTATGGCTCGGGTTTGTGCCGGACCACGAATGACAGCGGCAGAATAATACACCAGGCGGCGGCTCCGATGACTACCATGGCCATACGCCAATCGAAGATATCAATGAGACGGGTTACCAGCGGGACCAGCAGACCGCCGGCGGCGCCGCCGCAAAGCGCGATGCCGGAAGCGATGGACATCTTTCTCCGGAACCAGTTCCCCAGCACGGTGGTGAGTAAAAAGCCGACACAGGAACCCAGACCCGTGGCCATCAGGAAGAAAGCGATATAAAAAGTAACCAAGGAGTGAGTCCGGCTTAGCAGCAGCAGCCCCATACCGATGAGGACACCTCCGGCGAAAATCAGTCTTCTCGGGCCGTAGCGGTCAAAAAGGATTCCTAATAACGGACCGAGGAAGCTGGTTTCAAAACCGCGTATTGAGGCCGCCAAGGAAACGCGTGCATAGGTCCAGCTAAATTCCTTAACTATCGGCTCGAGGACAGCGGTAAAACTGTAAAATACCACCCCGTTGGCGTAGGCTGATATAAAAAACACCGCCACAACAATCCACCACCCATAGAACACCTTACCTTTTTTCATGGTCATGGTCGCTGATAAGACAAAATTTAATCAGTTTGTTCCGGATGATATATGCCAGAAGCTTGTTAATATATAAAAGAAGGCTGGTGATACAACTTCACTATACTCTTTAAAACCTACGTCTGTTGACTTAACCTGACCTTATTATTATACAGCGAAATTCACTTTATAGTATAACCAGTGAAAGCCCCGGAGGAATATTAAAGACAAAAGACTAAAATATTCCCACTTATTATGGATACAGATGATTCCAATTAATCAGGATTACGGCAGTGCTGATGATTAGTAACCCCGAATCGTCCCGGGTTGTGCTACTGTTTCTTAGGTAAAACTTACCAACATAATATGGTGATTCTAACCTAATCACCGACCGGAAGGTCCGCCCCGGCCGAGGACGGGATCAGCGGATGGTAAAGGCCGCACCTTAATACCAGATAACGCGTGGCGAGGTCGCCGAGGAGTCCGGAAAGGATGGCCGCGTAGAGCCAGGCCTCCGGCGTGGCCTCCAGACCGAGCAGAAAGCTCGTGATTACCGCTATTAGCGGGACGACCATCCCCAGGATAACCACCAGCACCCAGAACAGGGGCGCCCATCTTCCGAGAACCATATACCTTACCGAGGCCCGCCCCGTCAACGAGGTGTACCTGACGCTCACCAAAAACACAGGGATGAGGAGAACGAATCCCAGCAGGAGGACACGCAACCACTCTTCCAGGGCGGCTCCTGCCTGGATATCGCTCCCCGCCAGAACGATACCCAGTGTCAGTTCGGCGCCGCCCCACATTCCGCTGACGATATAGAGCACCGGCAGCAGGGCCGTGTTCCATAGCGGAATTCCGTTAACGTAGTTCATGGCGAACCCGCCGTAGATAACAGTCAGGAAGGCGAAGATGTCGGCGATTACTACGATAGCTGTCAGCGGGTTTTCCAATGATGTGAGGATTATGTAAATCAGACCCGGGACAAGGAAAAGAACCACAAAGATCAAGCCCCGCGAAATCCAGGACGTCTGCCACCCCGAGGAAAAGACAATGCGCCAGAACCTCAAAGGCCTGCCCAGAAAGATAAGATGAAAACCACCCCCCAGCATAGCGCAGATAAGCCAGCCGGTAAGCATCGCTTTCAGATTGCTGAAAAAGGAGGCCACGAAGAATGTCCCGGCGCCCAGTTCGATAAAGAAGAAAGCCAGCCAGAGGAGGACGCCCCGCCGCTCGACCCATTCCTTCTGGGGCGTGTATTTCACCATCCAGTCGTATAATTCCACAACACAGCCTCGATTAAGTGATATAGTAAATCGAAGGGTCGGTGCCGTATTCGGGATGAAGCTGGAAACCTGACTTCTCTTTTATCAGGCCAGCGACCTCGCCGTGTGGGTCGTCAAGGTCGCCGAAGTACCGCGCCCCGGTCGGGCAGGTGATGACACAGGCAGGCGTCGCCTCGCGGTCAACCCCGGGCTTCAATCCCTTCTTGATACCCGCATCAACCCTCTCGACACAAAAATTGCATTTCACGACCGTCCCCGTTTGCAGGGGATATATTTCTTTACCGATGACCTCGTACTCGGTGAGACCCTGCCCCGGAAAGTACTCTTTCTCCCCGTCGGCGTAGAAGGTCCGCTGCTGGTAGGGACAGGCAATCAGGCAGTAACGGCAGCCCACGCACTTATCGGAATCGATAATGACGATGCCGTCTTCCCGCCGGGTCGTGGCGCGCGTCGGGCAGGCTTTAACACAAACAGCTTCCTTGCAGTGATTACAACTTACCGGGTACATCTGCTTGGTCACCGCGGGATAGCTCCCGGTCTCACCTATTACCACCCGGCTCCAGAACATCCCCGGCGGCAGGAAGTGCTCCTGTTTGCAGGCTATCATGCAGCTGTAGCAGCCGATACATTTGCGCAGGTCGATGACCATGCCCCACCTAGGCATCCCGGCTCCTTCCCACCCTGCGTACCTTTATCCTGGCGCAGGTCTCGATGGTGGTGCAGATGGGGTCCAGGTGCTCCTGGTCCAGCTCCAGTAAAATATCGAAGTTCGTTCCCTTGCCTTTAGCGACGGGCTGCCCTTTCGCCCAGTGGCCGCTGCACGCGGCGATGCCCACCACCCGCGGGTGCTGCCCTTCCATCAGCTTGAGGCGTCCCTGCAGCTTGCGGCCACTGAAGGACTCCACCTCGATGATATCGCCTTCGCGCAGTCCCTTCTCCTCCGCCGTGCGTTTGTTAATGGTGATGTTATACGTATAAGGGTTCATACGGCTGGCCTCGTCAAGCCAGGGCTGCTCCATGGTGGAGGAACCGGTGTGCAAAATATCCCGGTAGGAAAAGCAGTACAGGTCGTATTCCGGGTCATCGATAAGGTGGACGGAAGACGGCCTCCAGGAAACCAGCGGCGTATACTGGTCCAGCTTGATATCGAGGCCTGTTTCACCGTTGATTTCCTTTATCTTTTCACCGAGATGCACCAGATACTCGAGGTAAATGGGCACCCGGGCATCCACCGCGTAACGCCAGTAAGCATCCTCGACCTTCTTGGGCCAGCGGAGGAAACCGTGCTCCTTGAACCATGCCCAATCGTGTTCCGGCCCGAACAGTTTACGGGCCACCCGGTCGACCAGGTCCGCGGCCGAAAAATCATCGGCCGGCTGATAGGCCAGGGCCCCGTCCAGGTGGAGCGATTCGTTAAGCGTGTTGAAAAACTGCTCCTTGCGGCCCAGCCGGCAGACGATGTTATAAACAACATCCTGGAATAGCTTTCTCTGTCCCTTCAAGGGCACCACTGGCTGAACGACGTGGTAATACCAGTCGGCGGTACCGAAAGCGTGGTTGAAGTTCTGCCCCGCCAGGCCGGAACCGTCACAGTCCTCCAGGTAGGAGACCCCGGGGAGCACGATATCGGCGAAGCCCTCCGTCATCTCGTTGTTGAAGATGTCGTAAACGACGGTATACGGGATTTCCTTGATGGCATCACCGACCGTCTCGTGATTGGCCACGCTCAATATGGCGTTGCAGCCCCAGGAAATCATCATCTCCAGGCGCTCTTCAGTCCCCATCTTCTCCCAGATTTCGTGGCGGTCGCTCTGGTAGTTGATGTTGGTGCCGATATGGCCCACCGTGGTGATGGTGTTGGGGTTCAACCCGTGCCTGTTCTCCGGCATCTCCGTGGGCCACGGCCCGTGGGAAGGTATCAGGCCCGCCATCGGCCCGAAACGGTCGGTCTCCAGGAATCCATCGGTGCCCCTGTAGGGAGTCCAGCAAAGCTCGCCCGTTTCCGGGTAGCCCGAGCTTCGTGCCGGCCAGCCCAGCGTGCCGCCCGGGACGTCGGCCGAGCCTACCAGCTGGTTGAGCAGGCCTACGGCGAAACAGGCGTGGAAGCCGTTCTCGTGTCCCTGGCCCCCGCGGAAGATAATGGCCGAAGCCGGCCTTAACGGTAGCTCGCGCCCGTCAACGGTAATGGTGCTGCCGATGCTGGCGGCAGCGACGAACTCGGCGGTAATGCGGTGCATTTTGGCGGCGGGAACGCTGCTTACCTCCGCCGCTTTTTCCGGCGTATACTGCCGGAGGTGTTCCCTGACAAGCTGGAAGACCGGCTGGCACCTGACGCCCTGATATTCGTAATTTCCCTCCAGGGCGAAGTCCTTGATAGTGGGGTCATCGTAGACCTTGGCTTTATTATCGACCGGGTCCCAGACCAGCGGTTTATTGGTGTCATCGTCACCGATGTAGAGGCCGGGGTGGGGCAGGCCGTCCCAGGCACCCGCAGGATCGAACCGGATGCCGCGGGCCGGGCCGTTCTCCCGGACGTACTTCATATCAGGCCCGATAAGATACGGGGCATTGGTCTTGGTCTTGAGATAAGGTTCATCATATTTACCAAGCTCATTAACGATGATATTGCACATGGCCAGCGCCAGGATGCCGTCGGTACCCGGGATAACCGGTACCCATTCCGTCGCCTTGCCCCCGGAGAAGTTACACATCGGGTCGAAGGACACGGTCTTCATGCCCCGGGTGCGGGCTTCTGCGGCCAGCCTGGCGGCATACATGGCCGAATGGCCTGAACCGACCCCTTTACTGCTGCCGAAGAAGATAGCATAGTTACAGTACTTGAAATCAGGTACGATTGACCATGATGAATACAGCACCCCGGCCGCCGAGTGGGCCGCCTTCCCGCAGTGGAGCCCTCCCCCACCGGCGCCCATAACGTCCGGCATCCTCCCGCAGAGGGCATAAACGAACTGGATAAATCCGAAAGCCCGGTACTGGTCGCCCCGCGAGGTCGTCCACTGGAAAAACAGCTTGTTGGGATTATCGTCCAGTATTTTCTGCAACCGGGGCACTATTTCGGCATAGGCTTCTTCCCAGGTAATCTCCTGCCACTTCGGGTCGGCGTGCAGTCCTTTCTCAGGGTTGGTCCTTTTCAGCGGGACATTCAACCGGTTAGGGTCGTAAAGCACCTGCAGGCCAGCCACTCCCTTGCCGCACAAGCCGCCCAGGGCGCCGTGGCAGCTATCCGGTTCGCCCTCTATTTTCACCGCCACGCCATTTACTACATGGACGCGGATAGCGCACATGGCGTAACACCGTCCGCACATGGTGCGCACCCATCTATCTTCACGGATTTCCGGTTTTTTTACTTCCACAGCAGCTTTCTCGTGCTGATTTTACTACTATCGACTATTCTGCACAAATTGGTATTTTATAGATTGTTAACAGCTTTACCCACAAATTTTATGCTTTATTGATTGTTTTATCTGTATGCTTTTAACGTAAATATAGCCTGACCCAACTTTGGGTCATATTTCGGGGGTTACACAGAGGAATATCAACACATGAAACGTGCCATCGGGCTAATATTTCTATTCATAGCCTGCATCGCGGGGTTCCTGATAATCAAAGGGATCTTGCCCTTCGTGCCTGTCCTCGGCCACAGCATGGAACCGACGCTTCATTCCGGCAGCCTGCTGATGATTAAGGCCATTGACCCCGGCGATGTTAAGGTCGGTGATATAATCGTTTATAGCGTCCCCCCCAAGGTGCAGGACTACTACAACTATCCGCCGGTGGTGTCCCACCGAGTAACAGAAATCAAGACTATGCCGACGCTGGGATTCAGCACCAAAGGTGACAACATCGGCGAGGACCCGTTCACCATCGGACCGATGGATATCCGCGGTACGGTCGGTCTTCAGATACCTTTCCTTGGTCTGCCGTTGCTCTTTTTCCAGAACCAGCAAGGCCTGATTTACGTCGCCACTGCCCTGGTATTACTCACCATTTTCCTTTATAGCGGCGAGCTATTACACGGCGGCAACCTGTTACGCCGGCGTCTTTTCTCCCCGGCTATCAACGGTGAAAAGCGTGTTAACCAGGTGCTGAAACGTAAAATAGATACGACAGCGCAGAACCACGTCCTGACGGCTCTCGCCGAGACCATGGATAAGACCCCGGCAAAACCAATGACAATAGCTGCCAGGGAAGAGCCGCCGGCCCCGGCAAGACCCCCTGCCCGGTATCCGAAGACCGCTGAGAAAATAACGGCCTCTTTTCGCCCACAAAAACCCGTCGTAGAAACGGTAGCAACAACCCATGGAGTCCCGAATCGACCGTTAACGCCCGGGTACGCCAGGAAATATCCGGAGCCTGCCAAAACAGTTCGCGAGACCAGGGATAAAACCCCGACCGTCTTTAACAGGGTCCTGGACACTCAAGGATTAACCAAAGAAGCCCTCGCTGCCGAGCAGGAAATCTTCAGCGCCCTCGACCGGCTCCATAGCAGGCTATGCCAGTCCAAGAGTCAGGGATAAGCCGCCACGACAAAGAATGCCTTAGGGTATCAAGTAAGACAGGAAGACGCGTAAGGTGTACCTCCTTTTGATTACAAATTGAGCTCCAAGGTTGATAATATCATCAAGCAGTCTAACTTCTAACCCGATAAATTAACACTTTATAGTTATAGAGAAACTAGTGTATAATTAGCTTTGTTTATGTCATCTTAATGGATACGAAATATTAAAATACTGGACATATTTTGTCTATTTGTCAGGCATATAATGCCATAATTTTTATGGTATTCGTTTGGATTCAATAAGATGAAAGATAAGACCAATAACAAGAGAAAGCAGATTCTAAACGCAGCCCAGAAGTGCTTTCTGCACTACGGATATTCAAAAAGCTCTCTTAAAGACGTAGCCAAAGAAGCGCGTATGTCACGTGCATCATTATATCTATACTTCAAGAACAAGAGCGATTTATTTATTACCATGAACCAGGAACTTCACGAAGGGTATGAAGCAAAATCCGGAGAAATCCTCAAGTCCAACCAATCTAACAAAGTAAAACTTGCCAAGATTATTGATGCGTGGATTGTTGACCCTTATAGAGTACTAAAGAACACGCCTTATTCCAATGACCTGCTTGACGGATTGGCATATATTGCCAAGCGGAGTGAAATGAGGTTTAGAGACCTTTTCATGAAGTCGATAGCGCCGTTAGCAGGCGACGGCATTGCCGAGATAATCGTTCTGGCAATCAGAGGGCTGATGGACGATAGACCCCCGGTGAGAGTATTACAAAAGCGTATCGAGCTTCTTACTAAAACCCTGACCTGATACTATTTACCGGTTATATAAGTTTTTGCCGGTTTCGTCCGGGTAAGACCAGATTTCCGTTCCAGGCTAATGGATTAATATTAACTTTCAGCTATCCTCACGAAGAAGTTGCTGAATTATCTCCATTCATTTTACGCGCCGTCCGATTTCAATTGACAATAAATATTGACGATAAAATATATCTTTGTTATACTTATTATGAGCATATGCTCGATATTCAGGAGGAGAAACATGCCCAGACCGCCCAAATGCCGACGAGTGGCCTACCTGCCGGAAATAACTTATTTCAAGCCGGCCGGAATACCATTAAGGGTTCTCGAAGAAGTACGCATGTCTATAGAAGAAGCCGAGTCTCTCCGTCTTAAAGACCTGGAGGGGCTGGAGCAAGAGCAGGGGGCGGGGAAAATGAATGTCTCACGGCCTACTTTTCAAAGGGTTCTTGCCTCGGCACGCCAAAAGATAGCTGATGCCCTCATCAACGGCAAGGCAATCAGGATTGATGGTGGTAACTTCGAGATGACTTGGCAACGGTTCCGCTGCCGGGACGGTCACGAGTGGGAACTGGAATATCCGGTCAACAAGCCTCCCGAGCTTTGCCCCACCTGTAACTCGCCTGGTGTTCAACCAGTAATACCTGCCATATCCTTTTACCAGGGCAGGGGTCGAGGCGGGCGCTGGAGGAAGGCCGATTTATGAACGCCTTTTTCCGGGCATTACGATACACCACGCGTTCAGGTGAAGAAAAAAGTGGTGATGGATGTGAAACGCCGATTTTTATGTAAGCGTTGCCGGCATATTTTCGATATGGAAATTACAGACGATTCTAGTGTGGGTGAAGAAATACGCTGCCCGGGGTGTGGCGGTTCCGAGATCATGGAAGCACCCCCCTGGGCGCCGCTGGGCTCCGGGTTGAATATCCTTGAAAATGACACCTGGGAGTACCAGTGTCAGGAATGTAAAAATACTTTTAAATTGCCAATCCCAAAAAGCCCGGCGGAGGATAAAAGCCGGAGATGCCTTGCCTGCAACAGCGCTCATCTTCATTTATTGACCGGCGCTGGAGCTTTGCCGCTATATTGCGGCTGATAGCTGATGGAACGAGGCCGTGAGGCTTAACTGAAGAAGAATAATTGGAAGGTTGATTTGTATTAATGATCGGAAAACACCGACGATTCATCATAATGCCAATCTTATTGGTTACATTTGCGGCTATATTTTTAGCCATTTCTTGCTCATCGACACCTTCCAATCTGAAGATTTTTGCCGCCGCCGGGGCCAAACCCGCCATTGAGCAGCTTTGCCAGAAATTCCAGGGAAAATACGGCACCATCACCGACGCAAGCTACAGTGGCGGCGGCGAGATTCTTTCACAGATGACGCTCTCCCGGAGTGGCGATGTCTACGTTGCTCCCGAGCAGGGGTTTATGGAAAAAGCCATTGAGAAACAGGCAGTTGATCCGAAGACCATCAAGAAGGTGGCATATATGGTCCCGGTTATCGCTGTAAAGAAAGGTAACCCTTTGAATATCCAGACTCTGGCCGATCTGGCCAGGCCGGGTATCAAGGTAGCCATCACCCGGGAGGAAACGACACTGCTGGGCAAATACGCCCCCGAGATTTTTGCCAAGGCAGGACTGGCCAGCGAGATAGGAAAAAACATCATCACGGAAGCGGCCCGCCCGGATAACCTGCTGACCATCCTGATTATGGGACAGGTAGATGCCGGCATTATCTGGCATTTCTACCAGGTACAGTCTCCGGACAAGATTGAAAATATCTATTTGCGCCCGGAGGAACTGACGGGCATCGGAGAGATACAGGCAGCTGTGTCAGCCTATACCCAGGATAAAAAGTCGGCCCAGAAATTCCTGGATTTTATCACCTCGGCAGAGGGTAAAGCCGTTTTCAAGCAAATGGGGTATTTTGTTGACGAAGAAGAGATGAAGGGATACCGGTGATGAGACCCACGCTTGATAAAGTTAAAGAGAAGTTCCGGAAAATCATCGACGAACACCAGTTGGGCAATGAGCCGGTTGAGGTTACTATCGGTACTTTAACAGCCAAGCAGGCGATAGGCGACCCCGTCCGGAAAGACTTTCCCCTGCTGGAAGGCCGTGAGGTAATGATTGAAGCGCAGTTTAAAGGCAGCTATGGGCAGGCCTTTACCGACAGGCCTCACGAGTTCCGTGGTTCCCTGAATGATGTCCTGAGCCTGAAGCTGGACACGAGTGATAACAGGGCCATCTTCGATGCCACTCTGAACGCCGTCATGGCTCACCTCGGGATGGTTACCGGTGTCCGCCACTGTCACGATGAAGAGCCGGAAAAGTGCGCTGCCGAGATGGCGCAATACCTTCGGGAAAGGTTCGGGAGAGTGAAAATCGGCCTGGCAGGATTTCAGCCTGCGATACTGGAAAATCTGGTTAAGGTATTTGGTACCGAAAATATACGCTGTACTGACCTAAACCCCAGGAACATCGGCTCGCAAAAGTACGGTGCTGAAATCTGGGACGGCAGGACTGATACCGAAAGACTAATCAGCTGGTGCGATATTTTGCTAGCTACCAGCAGTACCATCGTCAACAATACCTTCGACAGTATTAAAGCGGAGGCTGATACTAAAGACAAGAGACTGATTATCTTCGGCGTTACTGGAGCTGGTGTTTCAGCTCTGCTTGGGTTTGAGAGATTGTGTTTCCAGCCACACTGATAATGCATTGGGGAAGGAGGTGCGAGAAATGCCAGGATTTGATAGGACTGGCCTTCGTGGTATGGCCCCGATGCCTTTAATGTTCTACAATCTGCCGGCATCCAGGTCATGACCGGTGTTTCCGGCACGATAAAGGATGCCATAGAAGGTTACAAAACGGGTAAGTACCAAACCAGCTCACAGCCCGACGCCGCACCCCACTCCGGTATGGGCGGCGGCAGAGGCATGGGCAGGAGATTGTACTAAATCGTATTGGAGGTGATATTATGCCCAGAGGAGATGGCATGGGGCCGCCCACCGGACAAGATCAGAGAGGTGGCAGGATGAGTGGCAGCCGCCCTGGCGCCGGACCGGGTGGAGACTGCGTTTGTCCTAAATGTGGGGAAAAGGCACCCCATCAGCAGGGGGTACCCTGCTACAAACTAAGCTGCCCCAAGTGCGGTACGAAGATGACGAGAGCCTAGCATGATTATCTCGGTAGCCAGTGGCAAAGGCGGAACCGGTAAGACGCTGGTGGCAACCAGCCTGGCCCTTTCCCTCAAAGAAATGCAGGCGGTGCAGCTGCTCGACTGTGACGTGGAGGAGCCCGATGACCATATCTTCCTGAAACCGGTAATCACCGGCAGCGAGGCCGTCAGCATACCCGTGCCGCTCGTCGACGAGACGAAATGTACTCGTTGCGGCCGGTGCGCCGAGGTCTGCGCCTATCACGCTATCGCCGTCCTGGGGGAGCACGTGCTGACATTTCCCCAGCTCTGCCACGGCTGCGGCGCTTGCAGCTACCTTTGCCCGGAAAAGGCCATCACCGAGGAAGACCGGGAGATTGGGATTATCGAATCAGGGCGGGCGGATAGTATTGCTTTCGTCCAGGGCAGGCTTACCGTGGGCGAGGCCATGGCGCCACCGGTCATCCGGAGGGTTAAAGCCCGGACAAATGATAATGGCGTTGTTATTATCGATGCCCCACCCGGCACGTCCTGCCCGGTGGTGGAGGCGGTTAAAGGCAGCGATTATTGCCTGCTGGTCACCGAGCCGACGCCGTTCGGGCTTAACGACCTTAAGCTGGCCGTGGCAACGGTGAGGGAACTGGGGATAGCCTGCGGCGTCGTCCTCAACCGGGCCGGGAACGGCGACAGCGGCGTGGTCGAGTACTGTTCTCGGGAGAACCTGCCGGTCCTGTTGACGATTCCGCTGGATATGGAGATTGCCCGCCTCTACTCGCGCGGCGTCACGCTGGCCGAGGGTATGCCCGAATGGCGGAAAAGCTTTATCGGACTCTTTAAGAATATCGCGGAGAGGGTAAGTGAAAGAAATCGTTGTCTTGAGCGGTAAAGGCGGCACCGGCAAGACCACCATCGTCGGTTCGCTGGCCGCTCTGGCGAAAAACAAGGTGCTGGTTGACTGCGACGTGGACGCCGCCGACCTCCATCTCCTGCTCCAGCCGACGGTTCAGCAAGAGCATGAGTTCTGGAGCGGGCAGACGGCCATAATCGACATTGAGAAATGCACCCGCTGCGGGTTATGCGAGAAGCTTTGCCGTTTCCAGGCTATCCGTGATTTCAGGGTTGATAACACTTCCTGTGAAGGCTGCGGATTTTGCTCTCATATATGTCCAGCGGAAGCCATCTCAATGAAAAATAACATGGCAGGACAATGGTTTATTTCAGATACCAGGTATGGCCCACTCGTTCACGCCAGATTGGGCATAGCCCAAGAGAATTCTGGTAAGCTCGTGGCGCAAGTCAGGCAAAAAGCCAAGGAACTGGCAGAAAAGGAGGGGGCAGATTATATTATTAGCGACGGCCCGCCAGGCATCGGGTGCCCCGTCATATCGTCACTTTCCGGAGTAGATCTGGCCCTCCTGATTACCGAGCCGACGCTATCGGGGCGGTATGACCTAGAACGCGTATTGGACGTCTGCCGCCACTTCGGAGTACCGGCTATGGTTTGTATTAACAAGCATGACATCAACGAAGAAAATACACGGCTTATTGAGGAATATTGTCGGAAACAGGGAGTGCCCATCGCGTCCAGAATACCTTTTGATAATATTGTCACCGAGGCCATGGTGCACGGCCAGCCGCTGGTTGAATACGCGCCCAACGGTGTCAGCCGGCAGCTGGAAATACTCTGGGAGACGGTCTCTAAAACAGTTGAAAAGGAGGAATAATGCCTATCTATCAGTACCGATGCCGGGACTGCAGTCAGGTATCAGAATTTCTGTTGCCCAAGGTAGCGGCGGATATGGCTCCAGCCCGGCTCCGAAAGTGAAGCCGCGATTGGCTATTGCCATGCCAACGGAATGAAGGTGGTGCATGGCGTATGTGTAATGCTAGGTTAAAAGGAAGATGAATATGAAGCCATTTGAGCTTGAGCCCAAATATTCCACCAATGAAATCCCGGGCAAATGCATTAAATGCCTGGGCGAGCAGGAACTGAACAGTTGCCTGATGCAGCTTCTCCGGGAAGAGGGAATTAATGAGGAGGTCCAGCACAAGTACGAGGCGCTGGTAGCCTTTCTGCAGTCACCCGAATCACGGCAATTGCGCGTGGAATCAGAAAGGTACCTAGCCGAGGGAAAGAGGGTGGCGATAGTGATAGATTCCAAAAACGGCAAGCCTGAATACAGGCTAAAAGTAGAATAGAAGGATTCTGGAGGTGCTTTATGAAGTACGCGGTACCGGTAACAGGTGGCATGATGTCACCGCATTTTGGCCATTGCGAGCAATTCGCCCTTTTCGATGTTGATGAGCAGAAAAAAATCTACCAAAGGGAGTTCATTGCTTCTCCGGAACACCAGCCCGGGCTGCTGCCCGCCTGGCTGGCGGAAAAGGGCGCTTCGGTCATTATCGCGGGGGGCATGGGGCCCCGAGCAATAGAGATCTTTAAACAACACGGCATCGGTGTAGTGCTGGGCGCCGTCGAATCCGACCCGGAAAAGGCGGTGCTTAGCCACCTGAACGGGAGTCTGACTCTCGCTGATAATATCTGCGACCACGGGCAGGGTGAACGCGCCCACTAGATATTTGATATGAAGGAGCATGTGATGGCAACTGAAGAAGATGTCAAAGCGAGCCTGGAAGGAATCTTGGTTCCGGGAGTAAGGCGCGGTCTGGAGCCGATGAACCTGTTGCGCCATGTCGGCGTTAGCGATGGCGTGGTAAACGTCACGCTCGCCCCGGCCGCTTTGATGACGGAGACACAGGACTGGCTCAAGCAGCAGATAATTGCTACCGCCGGTAAATTAGAAGGCGTCCGTGAGGTAAAGGTCGGCTTTACCGAAGAAAAGCCCAAGGAGCTCAATGATATCAAAAGCGTTGTTGCCGTCATGAGTGGTAAAGGAGGGGTGGGCAAATCCCTGGTATCTGGCCTGGCGGCCGTAGCTCTCCAGCGGCAGGGCTACGCCGTGGGCATCCTAGACGCCGATATTACCGGCCCCAGCATACCCAGGATGTTCGGTATTAACGGCCGTCCGGCCGGTAGCGAGACCGGCCTTTTACCTGTGCCGTCGCGCTCTGGCATCGAGTTGATGTCTATAAATCTGTTACTACCCGGCGAGGACGAAGCCGTCATCTGGCGCGGGCCACTCATCGGCCGGGCGATCACCCAGTTCTGGGAAGAAGTCCTCTGGGGCAGGCTGGACTACCTGATTGTTGACCTGCCTCCAGGCACGGCCGATGCTCCTCTTACTGTACTGCAAACCCTGCCCATAACCGGTATCATCATCGTCTTCACGCCGCAGGACCTGACGACTATGGTGGTCAGGAAGGCGATCCACATGGCGCGTCAGATGGAAAAGACAATCCTTGGCGTCGTGGAGAACATGAGTTATTTTTATGTTCCCGAGATTGATAAGAAGATCGAAATCTTTGGTAAAAGCCGCGGTGAAGAAATGGCGCAGGCGGCTGGTGCTCCCTTTCTGGGACAGTTGCCGATAGACCCGGAACTGGCCAGACTTTGTGACGAGGGCCAGGTTGAGCGCTACGACGCCGATATCGTGGCCAGGCTGGGGGAAGCATTATCCCGCTCAACAAAGCAAATCAATTAAACCAGGAGCAGCTATGAGACATACCAGTACAAAAGAAGTCTGCTTGATGATTGTTCTCACAGTCCTGTGTATCGCCTGCTTTCCGGCCAACCCTCTGGTGTTCGCAGGTTTAATCAAGGTCAATTTCTATCTGCCATTATTTATCATCGGCTGGGTGGTCTGGGCCTTCGGCATGGTGCTGGTGATGGCTCCGATAATCATGTTTCCAAGGCGGGGCGGCGTACCCAGGGGGAAATCATTTGTCCATACCAGCAAGCTGGTGGATACCGGTATATACTCGATAATCAGACATCCCCAATACACCGGCGGCATTTATGCCATATTCATCACCACTTTGCTATGGTATCCGCACTGGCTGTTCGTTGTTCTGGGTATCCCCAGTATCGCCATTCTGTATTGGAGCACCTGGGAAGAAGAAAAGCGTCTGACGGAACGCTTTGGTGACGAGTATCGAGCCTATACCCAAAAAGTACCCCGGATGAACTTTGTAGCCGGCATTATAAGATTGTGGCGTGAAAAGAGAAACACGCAAGGGTAGCTTATAGCCTGCTTCAAGTATCTTTGACCACGGCTGAGCTCTTAAGGACACACTTCTAAGTTACCTTACTCTGGGATTAGCAAATCTTCAGACTAGACTCCCACGTTCGTTAACCTCCCTGCTGCAAGTAAGTTATGCCTGGTTATAAGAAATAATATGAACGAAGGGTATGACAGGTGTTATGACGACCCGGTTTGGACTATAATTATCAAAGTAGAAAAATTGAGAACCGACCCTGAAGATTTTTTAATAAATTAAATGACTCTTGCCGGAATTTGTTAACGGCTTCTATTGATAAGATCAAACATAATTAATAGGAGTAAACAATGAAAGCAGCAGTATGCTACGAATTCGGGAAACCCCTGGTGGTTGAGGAAGTAGAGCTGGACCCTCCGAAGAAAAACGAGGTAAGAGTACGCCTCGCCGCTACGGCCATCTGCCACAGCGACATCCACGTTATCAGAGGGGATTTGAAGGAGCGTTTTGGCAAATTACCGTACGTCGCCGGCCATGAATCAGCGGGTTATGTGGAAGAAGCAGGCGAAGACGTGACCACCTTCAAACCTGGAGAACCCGTGGTGGTGGCCGTGTTAAGGAACTGCGGCGAGTGTAATTTCTGCAAATCCGGATTTCCCCATCTCTGCATGGTCATGCGGGAGCCGGAAACCGTCAGCCCCCTGCGTAATAAAAAAGGCCAGCAACTCACCCGCCATGAAAGGCTGGCCGGTTTTTCTGAAAAAGTCCTCGTGGATAAGTCCCAACTGGCCAGAATACCGCCTGATATGCCCATGGACAGAGCGGCGCTTCTCGCCTGTGCGGTTATCACCGGCTTCGGAGCGGTGGTCTTTCGCGCCCAGGTCAAGCCTTTTAAGAGTGTCGTGGTTGTCGGTGCCGGGGGTGTCGGCTTAAACGCCCTGCAGGGTGCGGCCTTCGTGGGCGCTTACCCGGTAATCGCCGTGGACGTCGCGGACATGAAGCTGAAAGCGGCCCCAACATTCGGCGCTACCCACACCGTCAATGCCAGCAGCCAGGATGCGATAGACACCGTCAAGCGTCTCACCAAAGGCGACGGGGCCGACCATGTCTTCGTCACGGTCGGGAACGCCGACGCCATCCGCCAGGGTTTCATGATGTCAGGCACCCGGGGCACCACCTACATCATCGGACTGCCGCCGCTGGATAAGAGCAGCTTCACCTTCTCCGCCTATGACTTCATCTCCCGGGAAAAGAACCTGGGAGGGGTGTTCCTGGGCTCGACCAATATAAGCATCGATATTCCTCACCTGGCATCACTTTATAAAACCGGAGGCCTCAAGCTGGACGAACTCATCACCAAACGGTATCCGCTGGCCAGTATCAACGACGCTATAGAATCCGTGGAGAAAGGGGAGGCTTTACGGAACGTGATTATTTTTTAAATCCGTGCGGCAAGGAGGTCTCACACCATGAAGTTGACCGACGACGAAAAAGCGCTGCTTGACGGCAGCGCCGGACTGGCCAGGCAGAAGGCGATGGAGCTGCTGGTCAGGTACGGCGAAGCGCTCGGCGCGGCCAGGCTGGTGGCGACCAATAACGTCTGCGTTTCCATCACCGGTCTGGCCATCAGCAGGATAAACAATAATATTAACGCCGATAACATTAACAGCCTGATAGCACAGTTCTATCTGGATAGCGATGTCCCGGTGGCAATGCCTCTGGTTAAGGCCTACACCTGCCGTCTCATCAGGGAGATGGACCCGGAATACTGGGAAATACAGGGAATCAGTCCGCAAGCCCACGAAATCAACCTGCTGACGGAAAAGATGTGCGCGCAAAGCGGTTTGCATCTGACGCATACCTGCGCCCCCTATCTGGTGGGGAACGTCCCCGTCATGGGCGAGCACTGCGCCTGGATAGAATCTTCGGCCGTTATTTACTGTAATTCGGTCCTGGGCGGGCGGACCAACACCGAAGGCATGGAGAGCGCCTTTGCCGCCATGCTGGTGGGTAAAACACCTTACTGGGGTTATCATCTCGATGCAAATCGGCGGGGCACCCATCTGGTAGAAGTTGAATATCAACCCGAAAGCGTCATGGACTGGGGACTTTTAGGTTATTATGTCGGAGAAATCGTCCAGGAAGATGTGCCGGTCATCAACAATATTCGCCATGTCCCCAATATTGCCCGCCTCAAACACCATGGCGCCGCCGCCGCATCTTCGGGCGGTGTGGAAATGTATCATATTATGAACATCACACCGGAGGCCCATTCCATCAGTGAGGTTTTCGGCAGCAAAAAGCCTGTTGCTACACTGAAATACGGCCGGAATGAGAGAAAACAGTCTTATCGTAACCTAAATTCGGCTACGGATGACGATGTCGACTTCGTGATGCTCGGCTGTCCTCACTATACGCTGGAAGAAGTGGCGAACGCGGCCAGGCTGCTGGAAAACAGGCGGGTGCATGATAACGTCAGCCTGTGGATATTTACTCCGAAGGCGCTGAAAACCATCGCCGACCGGGAAGGGATGACTGATATCATCAACAGGGCCGGCGCCTACCTGATGACCGATACGTGCCCCTGTATCGGCAAGTTCTTCCCCGGGGGCGCCGGGACAGCCGCGACCGACTCGGCCAAGCATGCGCATTACATGCCGGCCATACTCGGACTGCCGACATGGTTTGGCTCACAGGCTGACTGCATCGAGGCGGCCGTGACCGGCAAATGGAGAGGGGAGCTAAGATGAACAAGATTGTTTTTCATGGCAAAAAAGTGGTCGGCGGTTACGCCGAGGGTGAAGCTCTCGTGACCAGGAATACAATTACCGGCTGGGGCGGTATCGACCCGGCCAAGGGGACCATCATCGAAAGAAGGCACGAACTCCGAGGGCAGAGCTTCAAAGACAAGGTGCTGGTCATCCCCGGGACTAAAGGCTCTTCCGGAACATCAATGGTCTTCCATACCACGCGCCTGGTGGGCACGGCACCGAAAGCTATTCTTTTTAACGACATGACCACCAAGGTCGCGCTTTCGGCGGTGCTGCTGCACGTACCGGCATTAACGGATTTTGACCGCGACCCGCTGGACGTAATTAATACCGGTGACTGGCTCAAGGTCGATGCCGCTAAAGGAACGGTAGAGGTCGTTAAAAAATAGCCGGCCCTATTCAGAGAATGGGAAGGAAGTAAGTAAAAATGGGCCAAGCGCCTGAAGAGCTGTACCGGGAAAGAGAAAAGAGAGTCAACGATGCCATCCAGTTGGAAGTGCCGGACAGGGTTCCTGTTGCGCCAATTGTGGGTTTTTTCCCCGCTTACTACAGCGGGATTACCCCTCAAGAAGCAATGTATGACTATGATAAAGCCTATGCGGCCTGGAAGAAAACATGCCTGGATTTCCAGTGGGACATGATTATGCCGCCGCGTTATGCCAATCCGGGTCCTTCGTTTGAGCTCCTTGACTATAAGCAACTCAAGTGGCCCGGGCACGGAGTTGACCCAAAATATACGTTCCAGTTCATTGAAGGGGAATACATGAAGGCAGAGGAATACGATGCCTTTCTGGAAGACCCTTCCGATTTTATGATAAGGTCCTACTTTCCTCGCCTATGTGGAATATTTGAACCTTTTAAAAGGCTTGCCCCCATACACCAAACGTTTGCCTACTGTCTGGGATTGGGTACTAACCTCAACGTGATTGGCACACCGGAAATCGCCAGCGCTATCGAATCCCTTCTGAAAGCGGGGCGGGAATATTCCCGATGGACTGCCGCTATCGGTACATTCCCCAGGGAAATGGCGGGGTTGGGATTTCCGTCCATGTATGGCTCGGTAGCGCAGGCACCTTTTGATACTGTCGGGGATTACCTCAGGGGGACACACGGGATAATGATAGACATGTATAGAAGGCCGGATAAACTTCTTGAGGCCATCGATAAAGTTACACCATGGATGATACAGGTGGCGGTATCCGGCGCCAAGGCATCCGGAAACCCCAGAGTGTTTATGCCTCTCCATAAAGGCCCTGAGTCTTTCATGTCTCCGGAGCAGTTCAAGACCTTTTACTGGCCGGGGCTAAGAAAAGTCATCACGGCACTAATTGACCAGGGGCTTATACCCTATTTACTGTTTGAAGGGAAATGGGGGCCGGGACGCCTGGAGGTAATCAGCGATATACCCAGGGGAAAGGCTATCTATCACTTTGAGACTGTAGACATCTACCAGGCTAAGGAAATCCTGGGCAAGGTTGTCTGCATCAAAGGAAACGTACCAAATTCACTATTGGTTACGGGAACGCCCCAGGAAGTTAAAGATTACGCCAAGAAACTCATCGATGTCGCCGGCAAGGACGGAGGCTTTATCATGGACGCCGGGGCCATCATCGATGAGGCAAAGCCCGAGAATATCAGAGCGCTGACAGATTTTACCAAAGAGTATGGTGTATACCGCTGATAGCTGGCCTTGTTAAAAATAAACCTGATTGGGTAAAAGAGCTTTAATTTGATGGAAAATACCATACCCGGAGGCTATAACGGTAAAATCCTCCGGATAAACCTGTCATCTAACAGCGTAGTAGTCGAGAAAATTGCCGATGACTTTTACCGTAAATATCTCGGCGGTTCCGGCTTTATCGCCTTTTATCTCCTCAAAGAGCTTAGCCAGGGTATTGAACCGTTGAGTCCTGAAAACAAACTTATTTTCGCGTCGGGGCCGGCAACCGGTACCCCCATCATCGGCAGCGGACGTAACGCTGTCGGGGCCAAATCTCCGCTTAGCGGCGGGATAGCTTTCTCCCAGGTGGGTGAATACTGGGGTACCGAACTCAAGCGCGCCGGTTACGACGCTATCATCATCGAAGGCCGGGCCATCAATCCGGTTTATCTTCTGATAAAGGACGATGTGGTAAAAATCATTGACGCCGGGCATTTGTGGGGAAAGACAACCAAAGAAAGTCAGGATATCCTCAAAGCAGAGCTGGGTGATGAAAAGATACGCATCGCTTTGATAGGCCCGGGCGGTGAAAACCTGGTAAGTTATGCCTGCATCATGAACGGACTGTATGACACTGCCGGACGGGGAGGACTTGGCGCGGTCATGGGCTCCAAGAACCTGAAGGCCATCGCCGTAAGGGGCCACAATAAATTAAAGGTCGCTAACCCGGCCCGCCTGAAGGAGCTGCGGGAATGGTATGCAGCCCATTTATACGAGCGCGCCGTGGTCAGGGGCTGGCATGATTACGGTACCGGCGGCCCTGACATGGAGGTCTACGAACAATGCGGTAATCTGCCGGTGAGAAACTGGCGTGACGGCTTGTTCCCGGGAGTCAAAAAGATTAATGCTGTCGTCATTAAGGATACCATTCGCGTCGGTATGGACAGTTGTTTCGGCTGCCCGGTACGGTGTAAGAAGAAAGTGAAAATCGAAAAGCCGTATAGCGTTGACCCAGCTTACGGCGGGCCGGAATACGAAACCCTGTCTTCCTTCGGCAGCAATTGCGGCATCGACAACCTGGGCGCCATCGCCAAAGGGAACGAGCTCTGTAACGCCTATTCCCTGGATACGATATCCACCGGCGGCACGATAGCCTTCGCCATGGAGTGCTTTGAAAGAGGCTTATTAACTAAAAATGACACGGGCGGCATGGAATTGAAATTCGGCAACGATGAAGCTTTGCTCGAATGCATTGAGCTTATCGCCAGGCGGCAGGGTATCGGCGCCCTGCTGGCCGAAGGTTCCGCCAGAGCCGCCCAAAAAATCGGCAAAGAAGCCGAAGAACTTGCCATGCACGTTAAAGGGATTGAACCGGGACAGCATGACCCCAGATATCAGCCAGGGATGGGACTGGGCTATATGGTGAACCCGCACGGAGCCGACCACTGCTGCAACGTGCACGATGCAACTTTTTCCGTGGCGGCGGGGATGAAGCCCGTGCAATCCTTCGGATTTACCGAACCCCTGCCGCTCGATGACATCGGCCCCCGTAAAGTAGCCCTTTTCAGGTTGATGCACCTTAAACAGGTAACCATAGACTGCCTGATATTATGTCATCTTGCCGCTGTTCCTTTGGACTATAACAAACTGGCCGAAATAACCGCCGCGGTAACCGGCTGGGACACCGGTGTTGTCGAGCAAATAAGAATAGCCGAACGGATATTGACCATGGCCAGGTTATTTAACATCCGGGAAGGTTTTAATACTGCCCATGACAAATTACCGTGGCGCTTTTTCCAGCCGAAGACCGACGGAATATTATCCCAAAAAACCCTCAATCCTGATAAGATGGATGAAGCTAAAAAATATTACTATCTATTGATGGGCTGGGATAAAAACACCGGGATACCATTGGCGGAGAAGCTGGCGGAACTGGGTATTTGATGGTGATAATAAATAAAATGATCGCTACGGATTATAAGATATATGTTAGTCAGATCAGCCGGGTGTACTTCTTCCGTAGACACCGGAAAGGCCAGCCTAATACCTGTATGCCGAAAAATTTATGGTAGATAGAAATCAAAGGAAGGGGGGCTTGAAATGAAGGCGATGGTGCTTAGGAAGGTCTCGCAGATTGAGGCAGAACCTCTGGAGTTACGGGACTGGCCGCTCCCTCAAATCGGTCCCGAGCAAATTTTAGTTAGAGTTGCCGCTTGTGGAGTCTGCCACACGGAACTTGATGAAATTGAGGGAAGACGTCAACCGAAGTTACCGGTAATTCCAGGCCATGAAATCGTCGGCAGAGTAGAAAAACTAGGTCCAGCGGCAACCAGGTTTAGATTGAAAGACCGGGTTGGCATTGCCTGGATATATTCCAGTTGTGGGAAATGTGTTCACTGCCAAAGGGGAGAGGAAAACCTGTGCGACCAATTTCAGGGTACAGGATGTGACGCTGACGGTGGTTATGCTGAATATACCGTCGTTCCGGAAGATTTTGCCTATCCGATTCCGGCAAGTTTCTCCGACGTCCAAGCTGCTCCCCTTTTGTGCGCCGGCGCAATTGGCTATCGAGCTTTAAGGCTGACTGGAATTCAAGATGGTCTAACCCTTGGGCTATATGGCTTTGGTGCTTCAGCCCATCTTGTTATTCAAATTGCTAAATATAAATATCCAAACTCCAAAGTTTTTGTCTTTACCCGACAAAAGGGTGACGCGCCAAGCCAGCTTGCCAAGGAGAAAGGGGCCGATTGGGTTGGGATGACTGGAGAAGCATCCCCTGAAAAGCTCGATTGTGCTATTGACACTACTCCGGCAGGAATACCGGTGCGGGAGGCATTAAGCAACCTGAACAAGGGCGGCAGACTGGTTATCAATGTGATTCGAAAGGAAACGCCTGTCCCCGAGTTAGACTATACCGAACATCTCTGGGAGGAAAAGGAGATAAAAAGTGTAGCTAATATCACCAGAAAAGACGTTCAGGAATTTCTCCCCCTGGCGGCCGAGATTCCGATTAGCTCCGAAATCAATGAGTTCAGGCTGGAAGAAGCAAATCAAGCCTTGCTTTCATTAAAGCAGGGGAAATACCGGGGGGCGGGAGTTCTTTGCCTGTAAGGCGCATATCTAAAAATATTATTAAGGAGCAGTATGATGGAAGAGCATATACCAACATACGATGAGGCATTGACACTGTTGAAGGAATTTAACCAGGCAGACAGCCTGATAAAGCATGCCTATGCGGTTGAAGGTGCTATGCGCTACATCGCCAGGACGATGGGTGAAGACGAGGAGAAATGGGGTATCATCGGTCTGGTGCATGACCTGGACTATGAACGTTTTCCAGAGCAGCACTGTCGAAAGTCGCGAGAGATACTGGAACAGCGAGGCTGGCCCCAGGAATACGTGCGAGCGGTTGTCTCTCACGGATGGGGTATATGCAGCGATGTTGAGCCACAGACCAATCTGGAGAAAGCATTGTATGCGGTCGATGAACTGACGGGGCTGATTGTAGCCGCAGCACTGGTCCGGCCATCGAGGAGCCTGGCAGACCTGGAAGCAAAATCAGTCATGAAGAAATGGAAGGACAAGTCTTTTGCGGCCGGTGTAAACCGCTCGGTCATAGAGAAGGGGACAGCAATGCTTGGCATAGAGTTGAGCGACCTGATTTCACGTACGATTACGGGTATGCGGGAGGTAGCTGACAGAATCGGACTTTGAGCTCCTTTGTGAACAAATAGGCGTACTGTATTCCAGTCGAATAGCCTTTGGAACAAACTTTAGCGGATGTATATGTCGTCTTGACTGACCTCAAACTCGGTGAAGCATGAAGCACATCGAAACGTCACCCTATTTAAGGATTGCCCGGCTCTCTCTATTCTGGCCACAGAAGCGAATCTGCCATCTTTCGGACAACGAGCCGCCATGGTGTACTTATATCTGGTTTGTGGGTCCACAAGTTCAGACTGACCTTGGGCAAACATCCTTTGCACTTTTATGGTGTCTTTAACCGGTTCCATAACCCACCTCCCAAGACTCAAAATTCCTGGCCTAACCCGCGGTTCTCTAATCCTATAACTATCTATCCTGACTGTCAATGCTACAACAGTGAATCTCTTCATGCAGGGTATTGCACTTTTTATTTTTCTATTAAACCCTGTAATGTCCGTTAAAATAAGTTGCTCTTGAATAGCGAATTTACTATGGCTACCCTGATGGCGTAAAATGGTCAAAATAGAAGGTAAAACAATGCGTGTCCTGATAAGCGGGGGAAGCGGCCTTATCGGCCGGAGACTTGCAGCTAACTTAGCTCAAGATGGGAACGAAGTAATCATTCTCAGCCGACGGCCAGAACGAGTTATTGGTCTACCAGGGGGTGTCAGCGTAAAATGGTGGGACGGCCATACCCCTGAAGGTTGGGGTTCTACGGTTAATAGTGTAGACGCTATCATTAATCTTGCCGGCGAAAACATCAGCTTGGGACGCTGGACCGATGAGCGCAAGCGTGCCATTCTTGAGAGCCGTTTGAATGCCGGCAGGGCCATAGTTAAAGCGGTCGAGCTGGCAGCCCACAAGCCCCGTGTCGTTATCCAGGCGTCTGGTGTTGGTTACTACGGCCCCTGCGGCGATGAAGAGATAACGGAAGAGACGCCACCGGGGCATGACTTTCTAGCGCGGGTCGCCGTAGATTGGGAGTCATCAACGGCCCCTTTGGAAGCACTTGGAGTACGGCGGGTAGTCATCCGTACCGGGGTGGTGCTCGACACTAAGGGCGGCGCCTTACCCCGGTTGCTGCTGCCGTTCCGTTTCTTTGTAGGCAGTCGTCTGGGGAGCGGGCGGCAGTGGTTCCCATGGATACACATTGCAGATGAAGTGTCCGCCATCCGCTTCCTGATGGAAAACGAAGCTGCCAGCGGCGCGTTCAATCTTTCCGCACCAGTTCCTCTCACCAATACCGAGTTCAGCCGCCGGCTCGGACAACGGCTCGGACGGCCAGCACTCATGCGTACACCTGCATTCGCTTTACGCTTGCTCTTCGGTGAGATGGCGACCGCCCTCCTGGACGGGCAACGGGCTATTCCGCGGCGCCTGCTACAGCTCGGCTTCGCTTTCCGGTTCCCTGATGCTGATTCGGCGCTAAGGGACCTTCTGGGCTACCAGAGCCAGGATGTAAAATAGTTATTGGCGCACACTGGCTTTTTATCCCTCGGTTATGACTGCTCCTTTGAATCGGATATAATGGTTATATATTAAGGCTGTGGCAATGAGGAACGTCGCTATTGTAACCGATACTGCGTGCTGTCTACCCTCGGAATTAATACAGCAGTATGACATTCATCTGGTACCCATTTATATAATTTATCAAGGAAGAAGCTACCGGGACCGGATTGACATTACTCCGGGCGAGATTTATAAGATTATGCGAGCCAAAAAAGACCTCCCAACCACCTCGGTTCCGTCGCCGGAGGACTTCCTTGAAGCCTACCAACAACTGAAGCAGAAAGACGAAGCCATACTGTGTATAACCGTTACCAGCCTCCAAAGCGGGGTTTTCAACATGGCGTTTACTGCCAAGCAAATGGCGAAGGAAACAATGCCAGGCACCACGATTGAGGTATTAGACAGCCGCGCTGTAGCAGGTTCGCTGGGATTCATTGTGCTGGAAGCAGCCCGCATGGCCAGTGATGGAGCAGGACTACCTGAAGTCAAGGAAGCCGTACAAAACGTTATGAACAAGGTCAGCTTCCTGGGCATGTTGGACACCCTCTATTATCTTGCCAGAACGGGGCGCATCGCCAGAGCCGCAGCCTGGGCTGGGTCGCTGGTAAATGTCAAGCCCATCGTTGGACATTTCCCGGGTGTAGGGGAGACGACACCTGTGGCCCGACCTAGAAGCAGAAAAAAGGGCATAGAACTCATGCTGGAAATGATGACAGAAAGAATCGGAGACTCAAAAGCCCACGTCATGGTACAACATGCGGATGAACCCGAGGAGGCGGAAATTCTAAAAACCGCTATCGCCTCGAAGTTTAATTGTACGGAATTGCTACTGTCTGAATTTCCTTCTGGCATGGGTGTTCATTGCGGACCCGGGCTTCTGGCCGTCTCCTTTTATACCGATTGAGCGCCATACTATGGCTTCGTCTCTTCGATATTCGGCGCTTAGGTTCACCCGTACCGACCTATTACCCTTTACCCCCCGAGGTGTGCTTGAGGCGAAACGCTATATGTAGTTTATCCGTCGCGTTTATAATAGAGGAATAATCCCCCGGAATCCCCGATGAAGACCAAGCCTCTTCGCTATATTGATTACCTTAACGTACTCGACTGACGTAAGCCGCCGGTTTAGCTCTTCGTATTGAAAAGCCTCACCGCACGGATGGTATTGAGCCATAATGTTTATATATGTATCTTTGGAAAGACTGGCGATAAATTTTAATACCTCTTCGGAGCCAGCCAGGCCGTTCGGCAGAACTAAATGTCTTACCAGCAAGCCACGGTAAGCGATTCCCCTTTCATCAAGCCGTAAATCGCCCACCTGCTTATGCATCTCCTGGACAGCTTCCTTGCATCTTTCAAAGTAGTCCGGGGCATTGGAATACCTTTTTGCCGGTTCACCATCGCTGTATTTGATATCCGGCATGTAGATGTCCACGATTCCATCTAAAAGCTTTATTGTTTCCACATTTTCGTAGCCGCTGCAGTTCCAGACTATCGGCAAACGCAGGCTTTTACCCGCGGCAATTGCGGTTGCCTTGATGAGTTGAGGGGTAAAGTGGGTAGGGGTAACGAAGTTTATGTTATGGCAGCCTCCAGCCTGTAGCTTGAGCATGCAGTCCGCCACCTCCTCCTCCGTCCTGACCTCGCCTTCGCCGAGATGACTTATTTCATAGTTCTGGCAATATAGGCATAGCAGATTGCAGTTTGTCAGGAATATTGTGCCTGAACCATGCCGGCCAACCAGCTCTTGTTCTTCTCCGAAATGTGGTCCGTAGGACGAAACC
>CAYWZO010000002.1:0-65653 GCA_964462865.1 uncultured Dehalococcoidaceae bacterium
GAGCAGATGACTCTTAATCATCCGGTTGGAGGTTCGAGTCCTCCGCGGCTCACCACGTATCCAAAAACCACCCGGCCATCCTGGATAAGCTCCTGGTGTATATCCACCCGCCGATTCTTATGCCGGGGGATACTTCCTGCCAGGTTTGACAAGTCCCCCCATTTCATATAGTCTATTCTATACCTGATTAGTGGCCATCGTATAATTCACTCAAGGCCTTCGGCAGGAGGCAGGAGGAGAAATGGGCGGCACGGCTTCGCGCGGTCCAGGAATGAAAGCAGAGGCCCGGCCAAGCGAACTGCTGGTCTTGAGCCGCATCTCGGCGGCGTTGAGCGGCCTGTGGGACCTGGACGCCATCCTCGGCGTCGGCCTCGATAGTACGCTGGACATCATGAACGGGACTATCGGTGAAATCCTGCTCATTGATGAAAATACTCAAGAACTTTCCCATTTTGTCCACCGCGGCTTGAGCAAAGAGTTCGTGGAGAACGTGCGTCTTAGCCTGGGCGAGGGAATCACCGGCAGCGTGGCCGAGAGCGGTAAAGCGATCCTTCTCGAAGATATTTCCTCCGACCCGCGCGTGGCTCACCGCGAACTGGTCACAGCAGAAGGGCTGAAGGCCTATGTCTGTGTGCCCCTCCGGGCCAGGGACAAGGTACTCGGCGTCCTGAACGTGGCCAGCCGCGTGCCGCGTAAATTCACCGCCATTGATATGCATCTGCTCTATGCCATTGGCGACCAGCTCGGCATCGCCGTGGAACACGCCAGACTATACGAGCGTTTGAGAAAAGCGCGTGAGAGGTTACGCAAATTGGCGCGGCAGAACCTGGTCGCGGAGGAAGACGAGCGGCGCAGGATTGCCCGTGAGCTCCACGATGACACCAGCCAGTCGCTTTCCGGGATAGCCCTCCAGATACAGGCGCTGATAGAAATGTCCTCGATATCCGGCCAGGAAAACCCGGAATTCATAACCGCGTTGAAAAAAGTTCAGGCACTGACGGTACAGGTGCACAAGGAAGTCAGCCGTCTGATATCCAATCTGCATCCGGCGCTCCTGGATACCCTGGGACTGGTACCGGCGGTCCGCCAGTACGCGGAGTCGAGGCTGCAACCCCTGGATATCGGCGTAAACGTGGCCACCCGGGGAACGATGATGAGGTTCCCCGCCGATGTTGAAGCGGCGCTCTTCCGCTTTATCCAGGGAGCCATAGGCAATATCATCCAGCATTCCAGTGCCAAGAATGTCACGGTGATGCTGGAGTACCAGCCGGACGAGTTCCTGATGACCATCCATGACGACGGGCAGGGATTCAACGTCGCCGAGATTACCGATGTCGAAGAAAGCGGGAGAGGCCGCGGTCTCTTCAGCATGAGGGAAAGAATCGGCTTCCTGGGCGGCACCAGCGGCATCGAGTCGGAAATCGGCCAGGGAACGACGGTCTGGGCCCGCATACCCGTAGGCCAGGAAATAGAATATGCAGAAAATAAAAGTACTGGTAGTTGATGACCATACCATCGTGCGTGACGGCATCTGCGCTTTACTCTCACTGGCCGGGGATATCGAGGTGGTGGGTGAGGCTACCAACGGCAGCGAAGCCCTGAAAAAGGTCGGCGAGCTCAATCCCGATGTGGTCCTCATGGACATTGCCATGCCGGTCATGGGAGGGCTGGAAGCGACGCGCCGGATAAACAAGGAATTCCCCCGGACCAAAGTGCTCGTGCTGACCCAGTATGATGATAAAGAGTATTTTTTCCCCGTCATCGAGTCCGGGGCCTCCGGCTTCATCAGCAAAGCGGCGGCATCCTCGGAACTCACCACGGGCATACGCTCGGTATACCGGGGAGACTCCTACCTTTCCCCGTCGGTAACGCGGCTCCTGGTGGAAAATTACCAGCACTCTGCCGGGGAGCGCGCCAATCGGGACCCGTATCATAATCTGACGGGACGCGAGCGCGAGGTTCTCAAGCTGCTCGCCGAGGGACGCAGCACGCAGGAAATCTCGGAGATGCTGATCATCACACCCAAGACCGTGGAAGGCCACAAGACCAACCTCATGGCCAAGCTGGGCGTTCATAACCGCGTGGAACTGGTGAAATACGCCTTACGCAAGGGTATCATCAATATTTAGACGTTTTCAGGTAACCTCTCATCGCGAGGAGTGCCCGGCGTAGCAACAACGGCAGCGCTGGCTTCTTCTTCAACCAGTTTTCTCTTTTCATAACTCCAGGTCCTTCAGGGGATATCCCTTGAAATTCAGGGGTTTTATCTGCCCATCATCGGGGTAAATACCCTATTTCTCATCTCCGGGTAATGGCTTATAGTGAAATTTATAAGGCGCTCCCGGTGAAAGGAGGCCAGGCATGGAAAAGCAACATACGATTCTGATTGTGGATGACGAACACGATTTTGTTGAAGCCCTCAAAAAGGTCCTGGAAAAGGAAGCATACCATGTTGTCACCGCCGCCGACCGGGAAGAAGCCGAGAAGATGGTACGCTCCCACGAACCCGAAGCGATTATTCTGGGTACGATTATGCCCCGGGGCGACGCCTTCCTGTTTCACAAGTGGATGAAACAGACCCTGGGCTTCAGCAACCTGCCCCTCATGGTCATCAACGCCCCGCCGGAGAAACAGCTGCTCAAAGGCTGGAGGATGGATGAGGGCATGCAGATGGATGCCGAAGATTTCCTGGCCAAGCCGGTGGAGCCGGCAGCCCTGGTTCCCCGCGTCCGTGCCCTGATGGACCGGGCGACCAAGAAAATCAGGGTATTGATTGTGGACGACCATGCCGTGGTCAGGGACGGCATCAGGTCGGTGCTTACCCTGCAAAGGGACATGCAGGTTATCGGCGAGGCCGTCAACGGTCGGGAGGCCCTGGAAAAGACCCGTGAACTCATGCCGGACGTAGTGGTCATGGACATCGTCATGCCGGAGATGAACGGGCTCGATGCCGCCCGGGAGATATGCCAGAAATACAAGACCGCCAAGGTGCTGATGCTGACGCAGTATGATGATGAAGAAAACGTCCTGGCCAGTAAAAAGGTGGGGGCGGTGGGGTTTATTCCCAAGGCGGCCGCCAGTTCCCGGCTGCTGACCGGGATACGGTCGGTGGCCCGGGGCGACCAGTCATGGATAGAATCACTCCAGCCGAAGGTTCAGGAGTAGACCGGAGTGGAAGCGATAACCATCGTCCTGAACGGCGTTGAAGTCAGTGGCTATCCGGGGACGACGATTCTGGACCTGGCGCGCGAATCCGGTGTCTACATTCCTACCCTCTGCGATGATCCCAACCTCGCCCCGATAGGCGCCTGCCGGCTTTGCCTGGTGGAAGACGAGCGCAACGGGGCCCTGCTGGCCTCCTGCGTGGCGCCCATCTCGCCGGGGATGGTCATCAACACCCGCTCGCCGCGCGTGGTGGAGCACCGTAAAAAAATCCTCAAGCTTTTACTGGCCAGCCACCCCGATTCCTGCCTCGTCTGTGATAAAGGGAACCGCTGCCAGCTCCGTAAACTCGCGGCGGAGATGGGCATCGGCCTGGTGGAATACCAGAGAATCCCCCAGCCGGACGTCATCGAAGAGGTCAATCCCTTCATCGAGCGCGACCTCTCCAAGTGCATCATGTGCGGCAAGTGCATCAGGGTTGACCAGGAGCTGGTCGTGGAGGGGGCCATCGACTATATCCAGCGTGGCACCGCCGTCAGACCGGCGACGCTGAACGACACCCCCCTGGAAAAATCTGAATGTACTTTTTGCGGGGCCTGCGTGGCGGTCTGCCCCACCGGTGCGCTCATGGAAAAAGACAGATTGTATACCGGGACGGCGCCGACCGAGGTGACCACGGTATGCCCCTATTGCGGTTGTGGCTGCGGGCTGGCGCTGGGAGTAAAGGACGGTAAAATAGTATCCAGCCGCCCTGCCGCCAATGGCGTGGTAAACCGGAGCACACTGTGTGTCCGCGGGAGCTACGGCCTGGATTTCGTACACAGTCCGGAGAGGCTACGCCATCCGCTGGTCAGGGTTGACGGCCAGCTCCGGGAAGCCACCTGGGAAGAAGCCCTCTCGCTGGTCGCCAACGGCCTGAAAAGAATCAAGGAAGAGAACGGCGCCGACGCCCTGGCGGTCTTCGGCTCGTCTAAGTGCACCAACGAAGAGAACTATTTACTCCAGAGGTTCGCCCGGGGCGTGCTGGGCACCAACAATATCGACAACGGCAGCCGTCTTTACAGCGCGGCGGGCCGGACGGGGCTGGGGGCGACGATAGGCTACGCCGGTACGACCGGCTCCCTCGATTCTCTGGAGAAATCACGGGTGATTATGGTCATCGGTGCCGACCCGGAGATATCGGCGCCGGTAGTGGCCTACGCTATCAAGCGTGCCGCCCGGTTCAAAGGCGCCGGACTTATCGTCATCGACCCCCGCCGTACCGCGCTGACGCAGTTTGCCCATCTCTGGCTACGTCCCCGTGTGGGTACCGACATCGCCCTGCTTAACGGGCTGGCCAGGGTAATCATCACGGAAAAAAAGCTCGATGAGGAGTTCGTCGCCCGCCGGACGGATAACTTCACGCCGTGGGCCAGAAGCCTCGAAAGCTATACGCCCTCCCGCGTGGAGGAACTGACCGGTGTCCCACGGAAGGACGTGCAGGTGGCGGCCCGCCTGCTGGCCGGAGCGGAGGAGGCTTCGATTGTCTACGGCAACGGGATAACCCAGCAGGCCGATGGTACCGGCGCCGCTATCGCCATCGCCAATCTGGCCATGCTCACCGGCAATACCGGACGTCGCGGGGGCATCTTCGCCCTCCAGCGGGACAACAACGCCAACGGGGCCTGCGACATGGGCGCCCTGCCGGCTTTTCTTCCCGGTTACCGGAATGCCGATGATGCCCGTGACCGGAAACTGTTTGAAGAACGCTGGAACTGCCAGCTCCCCGCTCGCGCCGGTCTCGCGGTCACGGAGATGATAGAGCCGGATAACGGGAGCGGCGTGAGGGGGATGTTCATCATGGGCGAAAATCCGGTTGCGAGCTTTCCGCAGGCGGCGCTGGTGAAAAAGGCCCTTTCTTCCCTGGAATTCCTGGCGGTCTCCGATATCTTCCTCACGGAAACAGCCAGTCTGGCAGCGGTAGTCCTACCGGCGGCAAGCTTTGCCGAAAAGGAGGGGACGTTTACCAATTTCGAGGGGAGAGTCCAGCGCGTCTACAAGGTCATCGAGCCTGCCGGCGACAGCCTGCCCGACGGTGAAATCATCATGCGCCTGGCCGAGCTGACGGGCTCGCCCATGCCTTATAACTCCCCGCAGCAGGTACTGGAAGAGATACAGGAAATGGTACCCTTTTACCGCTATGTCAGTTACACCAGCACCGAGGTGACGGCCCTGGATATGAATGAAGGAGATAGCGAAACTCCCGGCAGCCGCCGCCTGCATAAGGGCCTGTTCCCCAGCGGTTTCGGGCGGTTCACCGCCGTGGAATTCACCCCTCCTCCGGAAGCGAGTGATAAGCAGTACCCCCTCACCTTGCTGGTCGGCTCCTCCCGTTACCAGTTCGGGACCGGGGCGCGCAGCTCGCGGTCGGCACGACTGCAGCGGTTCTCGCCGGAGGCCTGCCTGGAAATCAGCCCCGCCGACGCCGGTGACCTCGGCATCGGCCACGGTGATAAAGTCAAAGTTATTTCGGCGCAGGGGGAGATTATAACTAACGCCAGAGTAAGCGATACCCTCGCCAGCGGCCTGCTCTATATGCCTATATCCTATCCCCGGAGCCCCGTCTATGATCTGTTTGATACCGTCATTGACCGCCGGGCCAGAGCCCCGGCGCTGAAATCATGCGCGGTCAGGCTGGAAAGGACGGCCGGGAATGGCTAAACAGAAAAAGGCACCCCCCGTCAGCCTGAAACAGGTAGATAAAATCATTGCCGGCTACCGGGGACAGCAGTGGGCGCTGATACCCCTGGCGCAGGAAATCCAGGAGAAGGTCGGCTATATCCCCCCCGAGGCCATACCGCGTATCGCCAGTGCGCTGGGACTGTTCCCGGCCCAGGTACAGGGGGTGGTGACCTTTTATGCCCAGCTTTATATGAAGCCCAGGGGTAAAAATATCGTCAGGGTCTGCCGGGGCACCGCCTGTCACGTGCGCGGTGGTAAGTCCATCCTCAAGCTGGTCAGGCAGCATCTGGGTATCGAAGAAGGAGAGACCACCGAGGATATGGAATACACCCTGGAGACGGTCGCCTGCCTCGGCATCTGCGCCCTGGCGCCTAATATGATGATTAATAAAGATACTTACGGGAATCTGAACCCCAAGAAAGTCTCGCGGATATTCGGCGGGAGCAAGAAGGAGTAGCATGCCGCAGAAGCGCACGGTATTCGTTTGCCGCGGTACGGGATGCGTCTCGGGGGGTGGTGACGCGGTCTATGAAGCCCTTAAGGCAGAACTGGTCAAACAAGGCGTGACGGAAGCTAATATCGACTTTTCCGGCTGCCACGGTTTTTGCCAGCAGGGACCCAATGTCGTGGTGGAACCCGACGGCATTTTCTATACCCATGTCGATGCCGATGACGCGGCTGAAATTGTGTCTTCCCACCTCCGTGATGGCCAACCGGTGAAGCGCCTCTTCTACCAGGACCCGATGACCGGTGAAGCGATACCGAAATACGCGGACATTAAATTCTACCAGGAGCAGCAGCGCGTCGTGATGCGCCATTGCGGCCACATCAACCCGGAAAACATTGACGATTATTTGACCTGCGGAGGCTATCAGTCGCTCCGGAAAGTCCTTTTCACGATGCAGCCCGGGGAGGTTATCGACCTGGTCAAGCGCTCCGGACTGCGCGGGCGGGGCGGCGCCGGCTTCCCCACCGGCAACAAGTGGGAGTTCTGCCGCAATGCCCCCGGTACCAAGAAGTATATGATCTGCAACGCCGACGAAGGCGACCCCGGCGCGTTCATGGACCGCTCCATCCTGGAAGCCGACCCTCACGCCGTCCTTGAAGGGCTGGCGATTGCCGCCTATGCCATCGGTGCCGATGAGGGCTATATCTACGTCCGCGCCGAGTACCCTCTGGCCGTACAACGCCTGCACACGGCCCTGGGGCAGGCCCAGAAAAGGGGAATCCTCGGTAATAATATTTTAAATTCCAATTTTAGCTTAGACGTCCATATTAAAGAAGGGGCCGGGTCTTTCGTCTGTGGGGAGGAGACCGCCCTGATAGCCTCCATCGAGAGCCGGCGCGGTATGCCCCGCCCCCGCCCGCCTTTCCCCGCCAACATGGGGCTGGACGGCAAGCCTACCATTATCAATAACGTGAAAACCCTGGCCACCGTCCCCGTGATTATTGAAAGGGGGGCGGAATGGTTCGCCAGCATCGGCACGGAGAAGAGCCGGGGTACGGCCGTGTTCGCCCTCACCGGGAAAATCGCCAACAGCGGGCTGGTCGAGGTGCCCATGGGCACACCGCTGTCCCATATCGTTTACAAAATCGGGGGAGGCATTCCCAAGGGGAGACAGCTCAAGGCCGTGCAGACCGGCGGCCCTTCCGGCGGCTGTATCCCCGCCCGCTTCATCGAGACGCCCATCGAGTACGAGACGTTGGCCAAACTCGGCTCCATCATGGGCTCCGGCGGCATGGTGGTCATGGACGAGGCCACCTGCATGGTGGAGGTGGCGCGTTTCTTCGTCTCCTTCACCCAGAGCGAGTCCTGCGGCAAGTGCACCCCCTGCCGGCTGGGCACCCGGCAGATGCTGGCGATACTGACCAGGATTACCGAAGGCAAAGGGCGAGATGGAGATATTGAGGAACTGCTTTCAATCGCTAAGACAGTAAAAGAGTGCTCGCTCTGCGGTCTGGGGCAGACCGCCCCGAACCCCGTCCTCTCCACCATCAACTATTTCCGTGACGAATACGAGGCGCATATAAAGGAGAAGAGATGCCCGGCCGCGGTCTGCGAGGCGCTGATGATATCGCCCTGCCAGCATACCTGCCCGGCGGGTATTAATATTCCCAAATATGTGGCCTATATCGCCGACGGCGACTACAAATCGGCCATCGAAACCATCCGGGAGCGTAATCCCTTCGCCGCCGTGTGCGGGCGCATCTGCCACCACCCCTGCGAGGGGCGGTGCCGCCGCGGCGAACTGGATGACCCTGTGGCCATCCGTACCCTCAAACGTTTTGCCGCCGACTGGTACGCGGAGCACGGCGCCGAAATCGGCGATATCCAGCCGTTCCCCCAGACCAAGAAGCAGAAAGTGGCGGTGGTGGGGGCGGGGCCCACCGGCCTGGCCTGCGCCTATTTCCTGGCGCAGGCAGGTTACGGCACCACGGTTTACGAAGCCCTGCCGGTGGGCGGCGGTATGCTTTCCGTGGCTATACCGGAGTTCCGCCTGCCGCGAACCGCCATCCAGCAGGACATCGAATATATTATGAAGCGCGGGGTGGAGATAAAATATAACACCCCGATTAACACCAATTTTACTATTGACCACCTGAAAAAGGACGGCTACGCCGCCGTCTTTATCGCCGCCGGGGCCCAGCGCAGTCAGCGCCTCGGTATACCCGGCGAAGTTGAGGACATCGAAGGGCTTTACTACGGGCTGCGCTTTCTCCGTGATGTGAGGCTGGGGAGGACAGCTAGGGTGGGCAAGCGCGTGGCCATCATTGGCGGCGGCAACGTGGCGCTGGACGCCGCCCGGACGGCCTTACGCCTCGGCGCCGCCGAGGCCGGCATCTACTACCGCCGTTCCCGCGACGAAATGCCCGTATCCGACGTAGAGTATGAAGAAGCTTTCGCCGAGGGGGTAAAAATGAACTTCCTCGCTACCCCGACGCGGATTACCAGTGATGACTGGAAGGTGAACGGCCTGCAGTGCACCCGTATGGAGCTGGGAGAGCCCGACGACAGCGGCCGGCGCCGTCCCATCCCCATTGTCGGTTCGGAGTTCACCGTTAAAGCGGACACGGTCATTGCTGCTGTTGGCCAGGCGCCGGACCTCTCCTTCCTGCCTCCGGACAGCGCCCTGGAGCGTACCCGTTGGGAGACACTTGTCGTGGACAGCAACTCCCTGGCCACCAATGTGCCCGGTGTCTTCGCCGGCGGCGATTTCGTTACCGGGCCGGACATGGTCGTCAACGCCATCGCCGCGGGGAGGCGGGGGGCCATCGCCATCGATAAATACCTTCGAGGTGATACCTCCCGCGTCGAGGTTTACGACCGCAAATCCAAGGAGGTCATCGAACGCCCGCCGGAGCTCGACGAGACCTGGGAAGAAAGACCACGGCATAAGATAGCCACCCTCCCGCTGCCGGAGAGACGTTCCAGCTTCGCGGAGATAGAACTCGGCTTCAGCGAGGAGGTCGCCCGGCGGGAGGCCAGGCGGTGCCTGCGCTGTGACCTGGAAGGATAACGATGGAATTAGAGGTAATTTGTCATTGCGAGCCCTTCCCAGAAGGGCGTGGCAATCCCCGAGTCCGGTTGGGAACAGTGAGCGAGATTGCCACGTCGCCTGCGGCTCCTCGCAATGACAATCGGGAATAGAGGTGATTGGCCATGAAATCTATAACCAGGCAAAAAACTATAGAGGAAATTCAAAAGAGCCTGCAGGGCCTGGACCGGGTCTTTATTATCGGCTGCGGCACCTGCACCACCCTGACCAAGACCGGCGGCACCGACCAGGTCGAGGAGATGAAAGGGAAACTCCAGGAAATGGGTAAGCGCGTTACCGGCACGACGGTAATCCCCACCGCCTGTGACGACATGACCGAGGCCGCCATGCTGGAGAACGGGCAGTTTATCCGCGGCTCCGATTGCATTCTGTCCATGAGCTGCGCCCTGGGCGTGCACCGTATGAATCTGTACGTCGGCAAGCCGGTGATTCCGGCGGTGGACACCCTGTTCATCGGCGTCGAGGAGACGCCGGGCTACTTCCGCGAGGCCTGCGCCCAGTGCGGCCAGTGCCTCCTCGGCGAGACGGCCGGCATCTGCCCCATCACCGCCTGCCATAAAGGGCTGGTCAACGGCCCCTGCGGCGGCACCAATAACGGCAAGTGCGAGGTCGATAAGGAGAAGGACTGCGCCTGGACCCTCATCTACAATCGACTCAAGGAGCAGGGCCGTCTCGACCTGATGCGCCAGTACCAGCCGCCCCGGAACCACCACATCGTGGCCCGGCCGAGGGCGATGACTTTTAAATGAGGGGGTGAGGACCATGATATCGCGCTTTAAAGAAGCCCTCAATTCCGGCAAGTTCGTGATTACCAGCGAGGTAGCCCCGCCCAAGGGGACGAACCTGGAAAAAATGCTGCACCACATCGATATCCTCAAGGACAGGGTGGATGCCATCAACGTCACCGACCACCAGAGTTCCGTGATGCGTTTCCCCTCCCTGGGCGGCTGCCTGGCCATCAAGGAGAAGGGCGGCGAGGCCATCATGCAGATGACCTGCCGCGACCGCAACCGCCTGGCGCTGGAGGCCGACCTGCTCTTCGCTTACAGCCGGGGCATCACCAATGTCCTCTGCCTCACCGGCGATGCCGTGCCCGTCGGCGACCATAAGGAGGCCAAAGGCGTTTTTGACCTCGATTCGCTGCAACTGTTAATGGCCGTACGCCAGCTGGCCGCGGGTGAAGACCTCGGCGGCAACAAGCTGGAAGGGGCGGTGGACTTTTGCGCCGGGGCCATTGTCACCCCCGAGGCCAACCCCATCGAGCCCCAGTTGATAAAGTTCGAAAAGAAAGTGGAGGCCGGGGCCGAGTTCTTCCAGACCCAGGCTATCTACGACCTGGAGAACTTTAAAAAATTCATGGAATATGCCCGTAAATTCAAGGCCAGGATACTGGCCGGGATTGTCCTGCTGTCATCGGCGCGCATGGCTAAATACATGACGGAAAACGTCCCCGGCATCTTCGTCCCCCCGGAACTCATTGACGAGTTGTCTCAAGCACCCAAGGAACAGATGCTGGCCAAAGGCATCGAAATTGCCGGCCGTACCATCGCCGCCCTGAAAAAAGACGCTGTTTGCGATGGCGTGCATATCATGGCCATTGGCCGGGAGGAAACCGTCCCGGACATCCTGGCCGCGGCAGGCCTCTAAAAACCTCTTTCCAGCGCCGTTGTGATGCTATAACATCGTCCTGCCAGTTCACCGGCAAACGAGCGCCAGTATACGTCCGATTTCTTGTTTCCAGCGCGGCAGTATTGTTATACTCATAATATGACGGCAAAATCTCACCGGGTTATCAGGGCTGTGTTTCTCGACCGGGACGGCACGATTGCCAGGGATGTCAATTACTGCCGCCGGGTGGAGGATTTTAAACTCCTGCCCACAGTCTCCCGGGCTATCAGACTGCTCAACGAAAACCAATTCAAGGTGGTGGTGATTACCAATCAGTCCGGCATCGCCCGCGGCTTTTTTACCGAGGAAGTATTGCATCAGATTAATCTGCATATGGAGCAGGAGCTGGCCAGGGGCCGTGCCCGCCTGGACGCTGTCTATTACTGCCCCCACCACCCCGATGACGGGTGCCAGTGCCGGAAACCGCAACCGGGGCTGCTCTTCAAGGCCGCGGCACAGCTCGGCGTCAGCCTGAAAGATTCATTCATGGTGGGAGATAAAGACAAAGACGTGGAGGCAGGCCGGGCCGCCGGTTGCCGGTCGGTACTGGTCACCACCGGGCCGGATGATTATCGGGAAATTAATGTCCCCTGCGATTACGTTGCCGGCAATCTGCTACAGGCAGCCAGGTGGATAATCGACCAGGCATTTTAAATAATGCCGCCGTACTTCACAGGCTCTCTTTCCAGCCACCCCTTTCAATCTCGCCATTTTGTCAACCAAAAGCGTTGAATTTGCCTTCAGTATTGATTATACTAAATTAAAGATATGCCTTTTGGCACGAAATTAGCGAAAGTAATGCTGCGAAGACACCTGGAGCTGGATTTACTCGTTATCGATGTTTTAACCCTGCTGCTGGTGGCGGCTGTTCTGGCTCCCCCGGTGGCCCTGTTGCGCGAGATTCTCGGTCTCGTCTTCATACTCTTTTCGCCCGGATACGTCCTCGTGGCCGCCCTCTTCCCCGGGCCGAAAAGGCCAGGAAATGCCGCCCGATTATCCCTTAGTCTGGCGTTATCCGTCGCCGCCGGGGTATTTATCGGGCTTATTCTGACCGTAAGTCCCTGGGGCTTTACGCTCAACTCGGTACTGGCGGTGATATCCGTCTTCACGCTGGTCGTATCCGGCCTGGCCTGGTACTTGAGGCAGCGCTACAATCACAAAGACGAACCTGCTGGTAAAACGCCTTCATTTATTACCGGCGCCTTGCAGTGCTTCAGGTCAGCCGGCCAAGGATACCGTAGCCTGGTTATCATCCTCCTGTGCGTGATATGCGGCGGTCTCGGCTTATTAAGTTATATCATGTTCAGGCCTTTACCGGCCCAGCCTTTCACGGAATTCTATATCCTGGGAGCAGGCGGCCAGGCCGAAGCCTACCCCCGCGAGCTTCACGCCGGTGAGGAAGGTCAGGTCATCATCGGCATCGTCAACCACGAGGCCCGGCCGACCAGCTACCACGTTCAGGTAAAAGCCAGAGGAGAGCCGGGATACGAATTAGCCAGTATAACCCTGAATCCTGGTGAAAAATGGCAGCGGGACTTCACCTTCACTATCCAGAAGGCAGGTACGAACCAGAAGGTTGAATTCCTGCTTTTTAAAGAAGCCGGCGCTCCCGATGAAGCGAGATATATCCGGGTCAACGTTATCGAATAGGACGCATTATGAGCACCTGGTCGACGCAACAAAAACAGCTGATTAGAATCCTGTTACTCGGGGTCGTCCTGGTGCTGAGCCTGTTGATGTCCAGCCTGCCTCGCTGGAATTACTCGTATCCGATTCACTCGGACGAGTGGGTGCATTACAGTGACGTACAGAGCCTGATGACCACTACCAGTATCCCTTATCCCGAACCCGGCGAAGCCGGACAGGCCTTTGCTCCAGACACCGAAATCGGGTTCCACCTCTGGCTTGCGGGGCTCAAGCACATCACCGGCCTGTCATGGCTGGCCATGTTCCGCTTTATCCCCGGTATTGTCCTGGCCGTGCTGGCCTGGCAGGTCTATGCCGTGTCCCGTCGCAAATGGCTGGGGCTGGCCGCCGCTTTTCTGGTGGCGCTTATCCCGACGACCATCAGGTTCCTCGGGCCGGCCTTCTTGGTGCCGGTCGGCCTCGGGCTGACCTTCCTGCCCCTGACGCTTTTAGTCGTCAGACGCTTGATGCACGACCCGAGAGGCCCGGTACTCCTTTTAGTCTCGCTTCTCACCCTGCTTTTCGTCCACCCGCCCTCGTTCGTCATCGTATCAATATTGGCCGCGGTTCATCTTATCTTCTATCTTTTTCCTGGCAAGAAGACCGCAGGCCAGCCTGTATTTGCCGCGGCGTCACTGGGTGGTATCGCGGCCATGTACATTTTCGAGATATTCTGGGCATCCGCTTATATCCGTTTCAACCTGAACGAAGCCCTGACCCCGCAGTCGGAACAGATGCTGCCGCCCGTTACGGATATTATATCCAGGTTCGGTTACATTCTCCCGTTTTTATTTGCCGTGGGCGTAGGAATGCTGGCTTACCGGGGGACCCGCAAAAACTGGGCTTTATTGTTACCGGCACTCGGTCTGCTGGCCTTTCAGCTTATATATACCTTCTCTTTTATCGGCCCCGATATTATTTATGAAAGGGGCTGGCTTTACCTCTATCTTTTCATGGCCATTATCGGCGCTACGGCCCTGGGAGACATCCGGCAATGGCTGGAGCAATTTTTCCGGCACCGGGCGCGCCCAGCGGCCCTAGTCAGTTACGGCGTCATCGGTGTGCTTCTGGCAATCAACTTCGGTTTCAGCCTGCGCAGCCACCTAAACGAACCGTACTACCATCTTGTCGATGATGTTACGTATCAGGACTTCCTCTGGGTCAGGGAGCACGTTGCTTCTGAATATCAGACGGGCATTACGGCTACGGGGCTTAACTGTCCGTTCGCCGCTATCAGCGGGAAAAACGTATATACCAGCGAGGTCTCACGCCATTTCCGTGCGAAAGAGCCGCCGGCCAGTGAGTTCTTTAAATATAATGCCGCGGATACCGACTGGCTGATTCAAGAAGGGCTAAGTATTGTGTATACCAGCGGGCCCGTGGAAAATGCCGACCTTATCAAGGTCAACCGTAATCTCTACCTTCGCATCGAAGGCGCGGGGGATTAGCCTTTAGTTATCCGGTTCATTCTCCAGTATCCGGCCCCCGGCAAACCCGCCCATCTCCCGAAGCGTGGCCGCGTAAGGTAGTTCAGGATGCAGCCCGCGGCGTTTCATCTGGCGCCACCGGATAACATACTCTATAATGGAAAGCGCCCGGCGTTTCAGTCTTTTCTGTTGTAGCAGATATATCAAATCCACAATCAAATGGAACAGCATCCCCCAAAGAGCCGCCCTGACCCATAGCCAGCCGGTAACAGCACTGGCTCCGTACACCAGGAGCAGCCACTCCACGGTGTGCCCGACATTTAAACCCAGGAAGTTTTTTCCCTTACCCCTCTCAAACAGCCGATCGTGAAAAGTGAACGTATTCCTGACACTGAAGTCCTGAAAACCGTTGCGGTAGAGATAGTCCAGATAATGGTCGCCGTCAACCAGTACCGAAGCAGCCAGAAAGACGGCGCTGTAGGGCCCCAGGACGGGAACGAGCGCCGCTGCGGCGATACCTCCGGAGAGCGCGTGATATCGGACTTTCATTATCGCTTGATTACCGTCCTTCCTTGGTGGTGATATTATCACCCGTCACCGTTTCCGGCATGTTCTCCGCCGCGGTATATAGTTCGAGCCGGCCCAGACTCAAAAAGGCCGGGTCATATATCGACAGACGGTAGTGTTTGAAGTCCGCTTCGAGATTAAGAGAAAAACTGACCCAATTATCGGTCAGGCTGTCCCGTTCAAGCTCCAGAGCAGCGAGCACCTGCCAGTCTTCCCCGTTGGCACTGGCTTCCAAGAAGGCCGTCGGCCCGTTCCAGAGCTGTCCGGTCAGCCCCGCCCGGGGTAAAATACGTAAAACCTGGACAGACGCCGGTTCCGGCAGTGAAAAGGCCACCCGGGCGGGCACTTCCTGGCGAGGCGTTTTCAGGTGCCAGAAGCCGCTGGTGCCCGCTTGAATAAGAACACGCCCGTCCATACCTTCCTGTAAAGCGCTGCTGACCTGTATTGTCGCGGGATCAATCACCAGCTTTTTCAGACCGACAATACTGTCAACCCCCGCGACGCCGGGCACCGACAGGGGAGCTTCCGGCAGCCTGATATTCTGCCCCTTTAGCGGCGGCGTGGCTGCCACGGTAGGAATGGCCGGCACCGCGGGACCGCTCCCCCTTAGCTGATACAGCTCCAGCCGGGCGATGGAGACAAAGTCCATATCTTCAATATATAGGCGGTAATGCTCGCGGGCTTCCGGCACCAGCACCAGGAAATCGAGCCAGACGTCGCCCGGCGGCCAGGGGACGATGCCCAGCGAGGCCGCGGACTCCCAGTCCCGCCCATCATCGCTGACCTGCAGCAACGCCTTGTAGCCGCGCCACATCAGGTGGCCATTTCCCCGGCGCGGGAGCAACCGCAGCAGGGCCACCGGCCGCGGTTGGTCCAGGGTTACCGCCACCCAGTCGACCTGGCTGCCCCGCTTGGGGACCCGGACATGCCAGAACCCATCCACCCCGGGCCGCAACAGCGCCGCCTGGTCCATCCCCGGCTGAAAAACGCTGCTGACCTCTATCCGTTCCGCCTGTAAGGGTATCTTTTCATAGGGCGACAGGTCTATCCCGGTCACGCCCAGGACCGGCGCCACTCTGGCCGGCAGGTCATTTATCAGGGAGATGGTTGCTGTCTGGCTGCCATTTTTATCAGCGCCGCAGCCTGATAGCAACGCTACCCCCGTTAACGCGAGGGCTATCAGAGCGCTGCACCGGGGCCAGAATCGATTGTTTAGTTTGTGTATATTTTTCATGCCATCTCTATTTCTTGCCGAGTTCCGGATTCACGGTATAGAATTCCAGCCCTCCGAGCGAGTCGAAACCAGAGTCCCGGAAAGAGAGCCGGTAACACTGATATGGCCTGGGGATATAGACCGGGAAAGAAAGCCAGTCCCCGTTGAGCTTGTCGCGGTCAATCCCGAGCACGGCCAGCGGCTCCCAGTCCTCACCTTCGCTGCTGCCCTCGAAGAGAGTGCTGTTGCCCTCCGGCATCCCGTCGGCATGGCCGGCCCGCGGAAGGAGCCGCAGAACGGAGACAGCTTGAGGGGCCATCAGGTCGACCTCGAGGAACGGCGCTTCATCTCCGGGGGCGGGCTGCCAGTAGCCGCCTTCAGTAACGATTTTCCCCGGCGCGGTATCCACAGAGGCGGCGCTGCTCCCCGCTATCTGACCGGCCTCCAGCGGGAGCTGCCGGTGGAGGGAAGGCACGGCGGTGTTACTCCCGGGCACCAGGTGCGACGTGCCGAAAGGCCCCCAGGAAATGTCCACCACCATGGAGCCGTAAGGCGACCAGGCCAGCACCGGGTAATTGCTCTCGAAGTAGCGGCGGTATTTCTCCAGCTGCTCGCCCTGGTCAATAATATTCATAACGACGTTATGCTTGGAGAAGAAGAAGTAATGGGGTCTACTCGCCGCCTCCCAGTTGGGGCTGGAGCGTGCCAGCGTGGTGACATAAGCCCGGGCAACATCACCGTCCACCACGGCCGCCAAAGGCATCTGGCCGATGACCCAGCTTTCGGTAAAGTACGCCACGTTATGCGGGGTAACGTTCGTCCAGAAACCGTGACCGCGGAACTGCTTGAGAATGTCCAGCTCACGCACGGTGATTTCCGAATATAAAGCCCCCGGCCCGTCGGAGGAGATACGGCTCAAACTGATGCCCTGCCACAAAGCGGCGCCGGCCGCGGCCACGAAGGCTAAAACCGGTAGTAAGGACAGCGTAACCAGACTACGCCACCCCTGCCGGCCGGACTTTTGCCACCACTCGGAGACGAGCAACGCCACTTCGCCAAGGAGGAAGCCACCGGCCATAGCGATGGGTAAAGCAGTTGTAATGGGAAGCGGGTCGGCCTGGCCGTGCGCCTGGAAGATTAAATGCCAGGAGATATTGGCCACCGTGAAGATGGCCAGCAACTTAAAAGATGTAATTGTGGTGCGGTGGCGCCGCCTCAGGTAGAGCAGGAGCAGCAATCCGGCCAGTGAAATGACGATGGGTATTAAGTAATGGGAAAACTCATTGATTATCCAGGTGAAGCGGTTGCCGACCGGGGCCAACTCGTTGACGCCCCAGAGCACAATATCGTTTTGCCGGGCGAAATTGAGTATCTCCTCCCGGCCCGGCACGCCGACCAGCCGGTTACCCATAGTCAGGTACATGTCCCGGAAAGCGATATTCCAGCCCAGCACCAGCACGTTCTGAAAGAAGTGGGCCACGAGTCCTCCAGCCGTTACCGCTACGGCGCCCGCCAGACGCCGGAAGGTCATGTTGGGGATACGCAGCAGCCACATTCCGCCCAGGGCAATCATGGTGACGACGACCTGGGTATAGTTGATCCAGCTGATGAGGAAAACGCCGACCATACCAAGCCAGAGGAAGCGGTCCGCCTTCTGGCGGAGGGTCAGGCCCCAGCAGGCCAGGAAAGTCAGCCCGAACCAGTAAGCATAGGTAACGTGGTCGGAATTGGCCAGCACCACCCGGTTATTGATACCCAGGAATACCAGTACGCCGATACCGTGCCAGACAGAGAGGTGACGGCGGAAGAACAACCCGACGAAGATCAGACCAAGTACAAAGATGATATTCATGGCCAGGCGTACCTCGGTCAGCGTATGAAGGCCGAGTTTGACCAGCGTGCCGATGATGATACTCACCAGGGGCGGGAAATGCGTGTAGTACACCGGCGGGGCGTCCGGGGTCGGGTCCAGCGAATAATCGGTCAGGAACCCGCGCGATAAGAAGCCGTGGAGGTAGAAGTTATACCCGGCCATATAGTTGAGCAGCTGTTCCTCCGGGGCGCCTTCGGCCCGCAGCGGACCCTGGTTATCGGCCCACTGGACGAGGGTTGTCGTCAATATCGCCAGCAGTACCAGCGCCATTATCGCCAGCGAGATGATGGTGCTTTTCCGCGGGCGTGGTTTATCCTGCCGTGGCATCATGTCGGTTCCTGCTGTTGTATTCATATTCTTTAATAGGCCAATAGGATTTCCTCCGAGTTTTATTTCAACACTCCTTCACGAAATTCATAAAGTTCCAGACGGGCTATCGAGAGGAAATACCGGTCGCGGATTATCAGACGGTAATAACGGTACGCCTGGGTATTACCGGTAAGAAAATAGAGCCAGTCCCCGGTGAGGTCGACTTTATCAATACCGAGCACGCCCAGCGAATCCCAGTTTCCCCGGTCATGACTGGCCTCCAGCTCCGCGGCATAACCGAGCCATAGATGGTCAGGAAAGCCCGCCCTGGACCGCAACCGGAGGAGAGAAACAGCTCGCGGCGTTTCCAGGTCAACCAGCACCCATTCCGTACTGGCTTCTCTCGGAGCCTTCACGTGCCAGAAGCCGTCCACGCCGGGTAAAAGCAGATTCTCTTTATCATAGGCCGGGCCTTCCACACTGCTTACCCTTAGCTGCGATGCGGTAAGTTCAATTTTATTAAAGGCGAAAAGGTCACCCTCACGGCTGGCCAGCACCCGCCGGGGAGAAGACTTAATTTCAGGCAGTGGTGCCAGCTTCCCGGCAGCGGTGAACAGGTACAGCCGGGCCATGGACATAAAGCTCCATTCATGTACAGACAGACGATAATAACGCCAGGCTTCGGCCTTCGGGAGGACAAAGTAGGTCCAACCCTGCCCGGTGCCCGCGTTCATTCCCAGCCGTCCCAAGAGTGCCCATCCCTTACCATCCCGGCTGCCTTCCAGGACAGCCCGGTAGCCGGTCCACATCTGCGGCAGGTCCTCGCGCCCCAGCACTCCTACGGCAGCCACGGCCTGTTCCGCTATCATGTCCACTATAATCCAGGGGCGCGCTTCCACCCGGGGCACCTGTACATGCCAGTAGCCCTGTGTCCCGCTCTGGACGAGGTTGGCTTTATTAAAGATGTCCTCGCGGAAGGTACTGCTGACCGTTAACTGTAACGGCAGGAGCGGTATCTTGGTATAGGCGGAGGCGTCGAGCTCCGCCTGGCCAGGACACAACGGCGCCTCCGCCTGCTCACCGACCGATTTCACCTCGATACCCACGCTCTTTTCCGGACCGGCGGCGCACGAGATTATCATGAAAACGGCCAGCAGCCCGGCCGCGACCAGTATGATCCATCTGACCCAATCTCCGGGTCCTTTAGCCAGCCTGTTATTCATGGGTACAAAGCTCCAATCGGGCGAAGGAGTAAAAGCTCATATCGCTGATGGTCAGCCGGTAGAAGCGGTGAGTCTCCGGCTCCGGCAGGAGGAATGATATCCAGTCTTCCGTTAATGCGGCCCGTTTCACCGCGAGAGTCGCCAGCGGCTTCCATGTCTCCCCGTCATCGCTGGACTCCAGGAGGGCTTTCGTCCCGTCCCACATATTTTTGGTTACACCGGAACGCGGCAGTATTCGCACCATGGCGACGGCACGCGCCTCACCAAGGTCCACGGATAGCCAGGCGGGGTTTTCTTGACGCGGGGTCTTCAGGTGCCAGAAGCCTTCAGTCCCGGGCTTGACCAGATTATCTTTCCCCTGGGTCGGGTGGTTGACCGAGCTGACCTCGATCTGCCCGGCCAGCAGCGGCAGGGCTACATAGCCACCGTCATCAAAACCCTGGACGCCCTTGACGACCGGGCCGACGGGCCCGGTCGTCAACCGCGGCAATGACGAATCAACCGTCTCCGAAGGCACTTCGGTCATGGCCAGCCTGCCCAGCGAAAAAAACGTCATATCGTGAACTTCCAGGCGGTAGTACCGGTAGGCGGCACTGCTGAACACCGGAAAAGTAATCCAGCCGTCGGCCAGGTAATCGCGGTCAATACCCAGCACGCCCAGGGGGCGCCAGGCGGCGCCGTCGTGGCTTGCCTGGAGCACCGCCCGGTTGCCGTCCCACATCTGCTCGGCATGGCCGGTACGCGGCCGGAGACGCAGCTCGGCGATGGCGGCCGCCCGGGGAAGTGATATGGTTATCCAGGCGGGGTTTTCCTCACGCGGGGTCTTCAGGTGCCAGAAGCCATCGGTGCCCCCCTGCACGAGAGCACCGGCCGGATTACGCGGGTCGATGGTGCTGGAGACTGCCAGCATCGAGGCATCCAGCTCAACGGAAGGGAACCGGCTTTCGCCGGTGCCCGCTTCTCCGAGTATCAATCGCGAAGTCCCCAGCGGGCCGGCGGAAATATCGACAATCAGGGGATACTGGTTTTCCGACCAGGCAATGATGGGATAATTGTCAGCCAGGTAACTCGCGAACTCCTGGAGGGTCTCCGCCGTGTCCGGCTGCACATGATAGCTTCCGTAAAAGAAATAGCGTGGGTTGCTCACGCGCTGCCAGGCAGGGCTCTCACGGTTCACCGGGATAACGTAGGCCTGGGTGATATCCCGCTGTATGAAAGCCTCGAAACTTATTTGCCCGATAGCGGGGGCGCGGGTAAAGTAGGCCACCTGGTGGGGCGTTATATTCGTCCAGAAGACCTCGCCCTGGAAATCGTTAAGTATCTTCATTTCAGGCGCGGCGAAATCGCGATTATAGGCACGTTCTTTGAACATATCGGGCCAGGTGCTGGCGACCGTCTGCCAGATGGTGACGGCGGCTACAACGGTGACCAGCAGCACCAGACTGCCGCGCACCGCCGGTATCCGTAACTTGCCTGCCGCGCTGAAAAATGAACGCAATGCGGCGATGCCTTCGCCGATGAAAAGGCCGCCGGTGACAGCCACCGGAACGGCGATGATGAAAGGCAAGGGATAGGCCGCCGCGGCCGCCGGCAGAACCAGGTAGAAGGACAGCGCGGCGAAGAAGAATGCGGCCAGCACACGTAAAGCTAGGTATCTGGACGTACCATGCCGGAAAACAGCCAGCGCGCCGAGCCCGACCAGCGGCAGCAGGACGGCCACGATAAGCGGGGAAAACTGCGCCCAGATAGCCACAAACGGATTGCCGTTGTGGCCCACCGAGTGCACGCCCCAGAGTATCAGGTTGTTCTCCTGTGAGAAGGCGCGGAGAACCTCACGCGCCGGCTCGCCGAAGACACGGTTGCCGATAGAGGAAACAATGTCTTCCCAGGCGACGCCCGGACCGAGCACGGCGGCATTCTGGATAATGTGCACCAGCACCCCGCCGCAGGCGATACCGGCCAGCAACAATACGCGCCGGAGGGTGAAACCGGGAAGGCGGACTATCCAGAGACCAACCAGCGTGACGATAAGGACGAGCATCTGGATATAATTCATCCACGATACGACCAGTACGCAAGCGGCAGCCAGCCACAGGAAACGGGGACGGTCACCGGAGCGGGAGAATGCCCACAACGCCAGGAAAAAGAGCCCCAGCCAGTAGGCATGCGTGGTGTGGTCCATCATAGGCAGGACATGGCGGGCATTGAGTGCCAGCAGGCCGACCGCGGCAATACCATGCCAGGGCGTAAACAGCCGCCAGAAGAAGGCCAGCATGGCCACCAGTCCGAGGATAAAAACGGCTATCATTATCAGGCGCACCTCGGGCAGGGTGTCCACTCCCGCCGAAATGAGACCCCCGATGATGATGATGGGCAGGGACGGCATGTGGGTGTAGTATACCGGCGGGGCGTCCGGGGAGAAGTCCAGGGAATGGTCGGTCAGCAGACCGCGCTCTAAGAAACCATGCACCACGAAATTGTACCCGCCCATGTAATCGAGGAAGGCCTCCTCCGGCGCAAAATCATCCACATGGGAAGAATCCCTGACCCAGAAAGTGAGGGCCATACCGGCAATGGCGGCAATGACGGCACCGGCCACGATAAAAGGCCAGACCCTTTGCCGAAATCCCCTTGTTGTCCCCGCCGATGTCATCATCCTGAAGTCTCTCCGTGAAAAGTCGCCAGGTAATTCTTGAACTTTATGTCATCTACCCGGAAAAGATAGAAGCTCCGGGGTGCGAAAGATGCGGTATCCCCGTAAGGCACGGGGATGGTGCCGTAAAGTCCCGTCCAGTAATCGGCTTCGTAGAATGTAACCGCTGTTCCCCCGATGTTCTGCGCCCAGCGGCCGTAGTCCCTGCCGATGCCGCCATCATCTACCAGCACGTAAAGAGCCACGCGGCTGGCCGGATTATCTGCTGACAGCCCGGCGCGAATATCCGCTAACTCTTTAATGGCCGTCACCGCCTGTCCTGTATCTCTGGTGTACTCTACCCTCCGTCCCGATTCGTACTCGTAACCGGGGAAGGGGTAACGGGGGTGGCCGGTCTCCGCCACGCGGAAGTTCGTCAATACGATGTCCCCGTACTCGGTATTCTCGCCGATAAATCCGCCCAGCGCCTTGATTTCAGCGGGATAGACGCCGTCGTACATGTCCAGGCGCTGGTCATGCTCGGAAAAGCGGAAAGGCCGGCCGGAAAGCCGGTCCTGAAGAGTCGGAACGATGATGATAACAACCACCAGCAGCACCAGGACACGCACTGCCAGCTTCTCGGTATTCAGGCGGAAATAGTGATAGATATTGACAACGCAATAGCCCAGCGCCAGCCCGAAGAAGGGCAGCACCGGCCGGTAGGCCGAACCGGCCTGGGTCACCGTGGACTGCAACATCAGCACCCAGAAGGAGCCACCCGCTATAAAGAAGACCAGCAGCAGCCACCACTGGGACCAGAGACCGCTGGCCGTAGCCTCCTGATTCTGCCGCCGCAACCGCCAGGCCAGCCAGCCGGACACAGCCAGCAGGGCCAGCAGGATGCCTATTTCGAACCTCATGTTATTCCAGAGGTCGGCCTCGATCTTACGCAAGGCTTCCCAGATGGTGAAACCGCGGTAGTCTATTTCCTCGGCCAGCTGGAAGCCGGTGGTCCGTCGCATGAGCGCGGAGGTATAATCAATGAAGGCGTTCCTGACGCCGCCCAGGGCCGCCGCTACCTGGATAAAATGGCCTACCTGCCCCACTACCGGTGCCGCGATGATGAGGACAGCGGTACGCCACCTCTGCAGCACCTTACGCCCGTGGCGGGCCCAGAGGTAACCGAGCCCAAAAACGCCTGCCCAGGGAATGAACTCCGGAGAATTTACAGATAGCAGGGCGAACATCAGCCAGGCGCCGGCATAGGGAATATAGCGTTTCCATCCGGTGGCGCCGGGGCGGCTCTCGGCCAGCACAAACAGAAAAGCGGCGCTGAAGGCGAAGAAAATATCGTACACATATACGGAAATATTATCGAAAAAGCGTAAAAATACCAGGCTGCTGCCCATAACCACGGTGCTGACCAGAGAGATGCCGCGGCCGAACAGCCGCAGCGCCGTGAGATACCAGAGTAACAACGAAAAGACCGAAAAAAAGGCCGCGATTTTATACAGCACCGGCAGTCCACCGACCCCAAGCTTTTCCCAGATTCCCACCACTATCGCGTCGAACGGTCCGTAGTGCGTGTAATAAATGCTGGCGTTGCGTACCTCCGGCAGCTCCGTCTGATAGGCATACCAGCCGCGGGAGAACTCCGGGTACCCGACGGTCATGTTGGAGAGGAAATAATGCCGGGCGAACCCTTCCTCCGCGAAGCGGTCCCCGGCCATGAGAATCAGGTAATCATTAAAGGGCGTAAAGCTTAAACGTTCGCCGCCTTCCGGTTGCGAATACGCCGGCCGGTCTATCTTGACCAAGCCCCAGATAAGCAAGCAGACCAGGAACAGCCCCAGAGCCAGGTGCTGCCAGTTATTCTTGAGCCAGGTACAGGTATTCTTTATCTTTGCGGGCATAGTTTTCTCTCACAGACACGGCCGGTTTCCGGGTTGCCAGGTAGGGCAGGCCGATGGTAAAAATAGTCAGATTGCCGAAAAAGATTACCCAGATGACCTGCGTCAGCGTCTCATGTTGGAGCACGATGGCCAGTACCTCGGCCAGAGTAATAAGGTCGACCAGGAACATCATGCGCATTTGCCGGATGGCCAGGCAATAGTGCATCAGCACGATATTAAGGGAAAAGAACAGCATGGCCACGGCATAGAGGCTGACCATGGACAATGCTCCGGCGTACGAATCGCCGAACAGTATGATTAAAATATCCGGGAAGAGCCAGTAGACCAGCACGACGAGCCCGGACAGGAACAGTACCAGACCCAGGCATTTAAATAGCAACGGCCGGGCGTCCTGTCCCAGGGTTGAGGCTTCGGTTGCCTTGGGAAGCAGGACGAAGGAGACAGCCATGGGCAGGAAATAGACCACTTTGCCCAGGGTGGCCATCGCCGTATACATCCCCGCCTCGGTACCGGGGAAATAATGCTTGACCAGCATGATATCGATATTGGAAGGGAGCGCCAGGAACACGGCCAGCACCAGCGTCGGGAATAATACCGGACCAAGCTTCAAAGGCTGGCCCGCCGCCTTCCTGAATCCTGTATTCATGGAGCCCCGCCCGATGAACATGCCAACGATGATGGCCAGGCCGCTGGAGACCACCAGTACCCCGATAGCCCCGAGCAACCCCCAGCTGATATATACCAGCACCACCCCGAGCACCAGTTTCAGGACCTGGGGAGTGAGGTAGCCGGTGATACCTACATGCCGGAACCTGGCCAGTCCCTGCTGCATCCCCAGGAGGATATTGAGCAACAGTGAGGCTAGGATGGAAAAGACCAGAAGGACCACCGGCACGACGCTGTCCAGGTGAAAGAAATGGGTGATGGGCACTGAAGCTGCCAGGCAGGCAATGGTAATAAGCAAGCAAATAACGGCCAGCTTTATAGACAGCTTTAAAAAGCTGCCGATGGCAACTGTCTCATCGTGGCGTGCTTTTATCTCGGCGATGTTGGTAGCGATGGCCTGCATCAGCGCCTGGCCGAAAAGGCCGGTGATGAGAAAAATGGCGTACAGGGCTCCGAGACTGCCGAAATCTTCCGGCCCCAGCAGCCTGCCCATCATAATCTGGTAAATATAAGAAAAGACGAAGCCGGCCGCCACGGCGAACAGCAAAAATCCGGCCTCGGAAGCGGCGGTTTTCCGCAGGAAAAGGAGATAGCGCTGCCCCCTGGTCATGTTGTCATCTTCAGCGATATTTCTCTGGTCAGTTATCATAACATCTGGTCCACTGGTCGGACGGTTCGTCGCGGCGGTCAATACCGTTCGCCGAGAGTGTCATATCCGAGACAGCCAGGTCCGGATAGGTGAAGACCGGTTTCTTGATATACCGGAGCAGACCGTACTGGTTGCCCGCCAGCCGGCCCCCTTTAACGGTTACCAGGCTGGCATCCTTGACGGCGATACCGGTATGGCAGGAAGTCGCGCTGACGTTCTCCAGCGTAACGGCGCTCCCCTCGCCGATGGAAACCCCCTTGTCCCCGGCGCCGGTCAACCTGGCTCCCCGCACGGCAACCAGGCTCCCCGAGAAATCCAGGGCATCGCCGCCGGGCCCGGTGATATCAATATCCGTGATATGGCCATAGCTCCAGTCAGAATCTACGGCATCGGAGCGGCTGTTGTTGACGACGAGCCTGCTAATCTCAAATATGGCGCCGCTAAGGTGCAGCCCGTCCTCGGATGAAAAATCCTGTAACGCGGTATCGGCCAGCACCACCGAAGTACCTATAAAACTTAGCCCGCCGGAAAACTGGACATCACCCATCGTCCCGGCGGCGGCCCGGCTCATCCTGACGTAGCGGAATTCGCTGGTACCGGGGGCATCGACCACAGCGACCCCGGCCCATGCCGTGTTTTCTTCTGCCGCTGCCAGTATAATGGGTGACGTAGCGCTCCCGATGGCGCGTATCGGGCTGTAGGAAAGTATGCCGGCATGCGGCGTGAACCGCAGGCTGTCGCCCGGCTCAAGCTCCAGCACGTAACCCCTGGGGATGGTGAGTACCCCGGATATCACCGCTTCCTTTTCTTTAAAACGGATTATCGGCGGCTGGCCACCGCCTGACGGGCTTATCTCAAGTACTCCCTTTTCTACTAATTCTGCAACGGTAATCTCGGCCGCCAGCGGCTCCCACTCGCTTGCCCGAAATTTCACTTCGGCTACGGAAAAGAACGATGGGTCATTAATGACAATACGGTAGTATCTATAGGCGGTGGTATTGGGAATAATATATTGTAACCAATCATATCCCGCGATGCCGAGTTTGGCTTTATCAACCGCCAATCTGGCGATGCTGACCCAGCTAGACTCATCGTTCCGGTGATTACTGCCCTGGAGAACGGCATGGTCCTGGTCCCAGAATTGGCCGGTGGCCCTTTGCCGGGGGAGAATGGCCAGGCCGTTTATGGTAACCGGCTCGCTGAATTCGAACTTAATCCAGTGCCTGGGGGACTCCTGGGGATTTGCCACATGCCAGAAGTTAAACGGGTCCCCGTCAACCAGGCAATCACCAGCATGAGGCGACAGGAAATCGCTTACCGACAGAGATGCCGATGACGGCAGGCTTTGGTAGCTGTCGTGAGATTCAATCGGCAAATAGGTCTGGTTGAGATGATGAACTGCCACTTTCATCGCTGACAGGCTGGCAGCATCTGACTTTGCCAGTTCATTAGCATCTAGCTGCAGCCAGCGGGTACCATTCTCCGCAAATTCCACCTCTACCAGAACGCAGTTTGGTACGGCATCGTCCGCCGGCCCGCCCAGCAAGGCCTTAAGAGCACCCGTCCAGACCATAGGTGAGTCAAGCTCCGACCGGCTCCCGCCGAGAGGTCCGGCGGCGCCAAGTTGTATTGTGGTGTATTGCGCCGGCACCGGCACCTCACCGAGCCTCCAGATGGCGCGAACCGAAGACGGTAAAACACTTTTATCTTCCGAGTTGAGCCACCGCAGGCTGGCAAGGTCAAGAGTAACCGTTTGCGACGAGAAATTGGACACCAGCAGGGTGAGATAGTACTTTCCCGCGCTTTCTTCCAGGCCCAGGGGTAGTATTACTACATCAGGCATGGCAGTATCCTGTGGCAATATCCCTGTCCGTGCCGCTGCCGTAGCCTGCGGCGCGAATCCGCTGACCACGATATGCCGTGTTGCCGGCAGCAGGTAGGCACCGCCCAGCGTTATGGCGGGGTTTGCCTCCAGCCAGCCGAGGAACTCGTCATACCGGCCGGCCGGTACCTGTACGTCGATAAAGGGCACCAGCGTGGTCGTCGCATCGGCATTAGGGAAGCGTAGCCTCTCCAGGCCGAGGAAACGCCGGGCGGCCTCCCCGGTCAGGGTGAACGAATCTGCGTCCGGTTCGCTGATGTCAACGGAAACTACCGCCGGGAAAAGGAGCGACGGCGAAAGATACCGGCCGCCGGGCAGTATGGTGTTCCCGTCAACCTGTACATATTCCGGCAGGGAAAGCCGCGCCGAAAATGGGCTCAGATTATAGAGCGAAACGGTCCTGGCGTCCGGGCTGGTTGTCGCCCCCGGTGGGTCAGCGTCCACCAGCAGGTAGCTCCTCTCCAGGAGTGCCGGGATGGTCCTCGGCGTGATAAGCCGGTTATTAACGGCTATATCGACCTGCTCCGTGAGCCAGCTTAGCTCATCGGGCAGTTCCCGTACGGCGGCGCCAAACCCGGGCAGGGTGAAGCTTTCACCGGTGGTGAGAAAGGGCCTGACGGCAGCGAAGGCGGACTGCATCCTGGCAGCCAAGCGCCGCTGTATGGCCAGGTCGGCGGTATAGAGCAGATAGCGGTCGAACAGCTCGCGGTTCTCCGGTATTTTCAAAAACTGGTGCACTGCCGGGTGCGCGTTGGCAATCGGGACCGTCCACGGCGTATATGCCAACAGGTCGGGCTCCTCGTCACGGGGAAAAAGGGCGGGGGTGGAGTACGGCGCGCCCTCAATGAGGCCCGTGCCCAGCCACCAGCTGGTGTGTACCAGCAGGCCAGGCCAGGTTTCCGTCTCGGCGTGAATATTAAGGTCGTGGCTCAACGGCTCCGGGGAACCCAGGTAAGGGTGGCGGTAAAACCACAGGTTGCCCACGGTCAGGCCGTGCGTTGCCTGGAGCCGGCTGCTGAAGGCCAGGTTCTTGGCGAAATTGACATTATCGAGCGTGGCGGCGAAGGTGGCGGAGAATTCCTCTTCCCGGGTTATCGGTGCCTGTTCTTGCAGGCCGGTGGGTGGGGGCGGGTCAGCAAGTAAGTTAGTAGTCTTGGAGACCTGCCCGTCGTAGCGCTGCACCCCGGCAAAAAATCCGTCCGATTTGGGGTCCTCCACCAGCCGGTATATTCCCATCTCCCGGCCGTTTAGGGAGGCACGCACCAGGATACAGCGCGGCTCGAGGAGCCCTTCGTCGTACATCAGCGACTCCGCCACGTAGTCGAGGAGGCCTTCCTGGGTGCGTATGCTGTGCAGCTTGAAACGGGACATGCCGAAGAGCAGCGGGCCGGAAACTACCTTGCCGGTAAAGGAGGGCGTTTCTTCACTGAAATTAATCCAGATACCCACGCCGGACTCCCAGAGCTGTACGGTGGTGCGCCCGCTCTCGGTCACCACGTCCGCCAGTACCCGCTTGAAGCCGGTGGTCTCCACGGCGAGCTGGCCGCTCTTGAGTTGCTCCAGAAGGGCCGCCCGCTGGATGTCCCAGGAGAGATACGTCGCCTCGGACATCTGTATCGCCAGGGTGGGGATACCTGTGGTTACGGCGGGAATCTTTAACTCCGGTGGGTCGTGGGTTTCGGTAGCGCGGGCAGTCAGCGTGAACCCCGCGTCCAGCCTCCCCCCGCAGGACAGTACCAGCTTGTAGAGACCCCCGGGCACCTTAACCTCCAGGTTGCCAGCAACGTCCTTCCGGAACCCTACCGGGCGCTCCAGGCAATCGAACAGCGTGAGTACCAGCGGGGTAGCCACCGCGCCGGTGTCCCATCGCAGTTTAAGAGTGTAGTTGCCGCCCGCCTCTCCCACGTTCAGGCGAATCCCGCTTTTTGAGAGAACGCCGGCGGACACGGTCGCCACCGCAGGTATCAAAGGTTTCAGGTCAGCTATCTCGCCGGCCTTGACCTCAATATCCCACATATAATCAGGTAACGAGTAAGGGGCGCTGGTGACGCCGATGGTATTTCCGGAAGACTGCAGCCTGGAGACCTCACCGGCAATGGCACCCCGGCCGATTTCCCGCAGACCGGGCATCAGCGTCAGCAGCAGGATGGCCGCTACCAGAACGGCCAGTCCGGCCAGTAGGGCCCCTGCCCCGGGGAGTTTTTTCACGGCGTTCAGACCAGCTTTTTTCATCTCCGATTAACCAGTTACCCGATGTATATACTCACTTTCGCAGGGGCGGCCGCGTCGCTAAGTTCCCTGGTAAATACCCCAAATTCGATTCCCTTTTGCCGGCTGTACTGGTAGTTCAGGCTGGCGCTATCGGCCTGGGTGGAAACATTCTCCAGTTTCACCCCGCGCAGTTTGCTCTTGATAAAAGCCGTCAGCTTGGCTTCCATCTCGATATCACCCGGACTGCCGAAAGTGATAATCAGGGTGCCGCGTCCGCCACCGGAATACCCCCTGGCCAGCTTGTGGCCGATGAGGGCGATTATAGCTATCGCGAAGAGAATACCTACCAGCAGGTAGTTAAAAATAGCGCTGCCGATGGAAGCGGCGATGAGCAGCATGACAAAGCCGATTTCGGCCGGGTCTTTCACCGGCGTGCGGAAGCGGATGATGGACAGCGCGCCGAGCAGACCGAGCGATAGCGGCAGCGAGAACTGTATGCCCAGGAACAGGGCGGTGATAGCCGGGCCCATCAGCAGAAAGGAGCGTTGCACCCCGGCCCCCACGTTTTGCCGTCCGTAGAAATAGTTATACATCAAAACAATCACGACCGAGCAGACCAGGGCGAAACCCAGCGCCACGATAACATCAGACAAAGCAAGGGGAGTATTGCGCTGGAACAGATCCAGCAAATCCTGCCATCTCATTTTTCCCGTTTCTCCTTTCCGGCAACCAGCCTGAACGTGTACTTTTTATTCCTGCCACCAGTCCGCGGATTCCGGCGGTGCCAGGTGTGACTCCACACACCTGGCATACTTGGAAAAAGCGCTCCAGCGCGGGCCGGCCTGCTTCAGAGCGTACAGGTTCCGGGGCAGCACGGTGGTGCCCCCCTTTAGCTCCAGCACGGTGGCGTGTAACGTCATTCCGGAGACACGGCAGGGAAAACGAGGCCCTACCGGCCGCGAGGAGATATCCGTGTCATAGGTCACCGAAAGCCCGGTAGTCGGCTCGCGGAACCTCTGGCGGCGGTAGGAAATGATGACCACCGGGCCAAGCTGTCCTGGCGGCAGCCAGCCCATTTCCGGGAGCACCCGTTCCAGGGCAAGCTTCCGGATTAGCGCGGTCAGGTTGGCCGGCAGCAGTTCCGCGCCTTCCAGCGGCACCGCCCGCCGGCGCTTGTCCGTGCCAAAGCCCGCTTTGGATTTTATTTCAATATAAGCCGTTAATTTTTGACCGGCGACGGGCACCTGATACCAGCGCAGCCTTACTTTATTCTTGTAAACATCTCCGTTCAGACATTCATGATAAGAGTCCAGGGCAGGGGTATCGAAATATATACTGAAGACCGGGTTCGCGGGAAAGACCGGGTCGACGATGCAGGCATGGTGGAGCCATCTCTTAACGAACGCAACGAAACGAGGCTGGATAACCAGTTTCTGTTCGAAACGCCGTATCCTGGTATCAGTTAACGTCATATCTGCTTTCCGTACCGCCTTTAAAAAATACTGCTTGTTCCGGGGCACACCCGAGCGCTACGGCTGGGACGAGGTTACGTTATCCGTTCCGTAAACGCGTAGCCCGGCGAAGGACACGAACTCCGGGCTGGTGATGAGCAGACGGTAGTACTGGTGCGCCCCGGCATCCCCGGGCAGGAGGAACGTTATCCAGTCGGAGCCGTTCAACTCACTATTTTCCAATTTCAGCCTGACCAGCCCGGTCCATGCCTCGCCGTCGGGGCTGGTCTGGAGTTCGGCGCCGTCGCCGCGCCACAGCTGACCGGGATTGTCCGGCCGCGGCTTGACGTCCAGCGCCGCAAGCTGCCGGGCCTCGCCCAGGTCGATTTTTACCCATTCCGACTTGGTTGCATGAGGCAGGACGACGTGCCAGAAGCCGGTCTCCTTCAGCAACGCCTCCGGACCGTAGTTCTGGAAAACGCTGGAAACCTCTAACATAGCTAACTGGAGCGTGATTTGCTGGTACATGGTCAGGTTGCCTGTGCCCTGGCTGCCGATTGCCACAGGCAGCGCCGGCTCTACCGGGGTCGGCACAGGAACCACCGAAGGCTCACCTTCTCCACTGCCTTCTTCGTAAACACGTAACCCGGCAATGGAAACAAACTCCGGACTGGTAATAAGCAAGCGATAATAACGGTAGGCCCCGGCATCCCCGGGCAGGAGGAACGTTATCCAGTCGGAGCCGTTCAGTTTACTATTTTCCAGTTTCAGCCTGACCAGACCGGTCCATGCCCTGCCATCGGGGCTGGTCTGGAGTGCGGCGCCCTCACCGCGCCACAGCTGCTCGGGATTGTCCGGCCGCGGCTTGACGGCCAGCGCCTCAAGCTGGCGGGCCTCACCCAGGTCAACCTTTAACCATTCCGTCGCTGCCTTCGGAGATAAAACAACATGCCAGAAGCTGGTCTCTTTCAGTAGCGCTTCAGGACCGAAGTTCTGGAGAACGCTGGAGACTTCCACCATCGACACCTGGAGCTCGATTTGTTTATATTCCTTCAGGTTACCGGTGTTCTGACTGCCGGTGATAACCGGTATCAAAGGCTCCGGGACAGTGGGGGCTAACGTCAGCGGGGGCACCTGTGTTGTTGTTGGGGCTGGAGTTAAAGCCGGGGCCGTTGTTGACGGATACACCGTCGGCAGGCTTTCAACCCCGCTGACTTCCGCCTGGCCACAACTGGTACCAATCCCGGCGAGAGATAATATCAACAGTGAAACTAATATTACTTTAATCATGTCGCTTTTCTCCTATTCAGGAACCTGCTTTCTCTGCTTTGACATGTCCGATGATGTTGGCAGGCTCGCTTATTTTCCTGAAAGATTCCAGATGCCAGCTCTTCTGGGCGATTTTCCAGAAACCCCTGAAACCCAGTTTCATGGGGTATATCCGGGACTTATTTAAATACGCTTTGACCAGATAGTAGAGAATAAAGTAGAAGCGGTTAAACGGCAGGGGCAGCAACCACCGGTAGATAAATTTCCGGGTAAAAGGCAACCATACCATCAGCGGCCCCAGGGCGGAAAGATTCCGCTGGACGTTCTTTTCACTTTCGGAGAAACAGGTAAGCGGCGACTCATTCATATAAGACATGTGCAGCTCGGAATAAGTCGGCCGGTAAATTCCCTCCTTGATGCAATAATCCCCCAGTTTGGTGCAGGGATAGGGATGGAAAATCGGGAACTCCGAATAGGAAGCCCCGGCCCGGATGTTCAACTCGATAGTCTCAATCTCGTTCTGCAGCGTGGCGCGAGGCAGGCCCAGGATGCTGTTGGAAAAGGTATGGATACCGCGCCGCCGGCAAATATCGAAAGCCCGGATGATATCGTTTTCCTGCATATTACGCTGCAGGACTTCGTTGCGGAACCGCTCGTTGCCGGCCTCAATAGACATGCTGATGGAGTGACAACCGGCCGCCTTGAGCATTCTGGCCATGTCCTCGGTCATCAGGTCAGCGCGGGTAAGGCAGTGAAACGGCAGACCAATGCGCCGCTTGAACTTGACGGCGAAATCTTCCAGCCAGTCGTCCGACCGGTAGGTGAAGACATCGTCGTAGAACTTGACCACCTGAAGTGGATACTTCTCTTTAACGCGTGCCACTTCCTCGACGATATAGTCCACGGAATGGCGACGGACGATGCGTCCTTTATTATGATACATCTGGCGGAAAACGTGATTGAAACAATAAGTGCAGTAATAGGGACACCCGCGTGAGGCCATGAAGCTCTTCAGGGGCCAGCCCCGCATTTCCGTCGTAGTATAAAAGAGCTCACGGTCCGGGAAAGGGAGACTATCCAGGTCCTCTTTCAGGGGCCGCAGGTCGGTATTACCCCCCTGTCTGGTAACGATGTTAGGGATATTGGTTATATCGTGTCCGTTTTCCAGGGCGGCCAGTAACTCGGTAAAGGCTTCGTCCCCTTCGCCGATGCAGATGGCATCCAGGGTACTGATACGCAGAGTCTCGGGGAAAAAGGTAACATGCGGCCCGCCCATCACCGTGAATACCCCGGGATGTGCGGCTTTGAGCCTTTCATTAAACTCGATGTAATACTTGTGTTCCCCAGTAGAGCCGCTGTAGGCGATTACGTCCGGGGCATCCCTCTGTATAATCGCCATGACGTTTTCCCGGCTCAAGATGCCCAGGCCGATGGTATGCCCGGCCTGTCGGGCCAGTGCCGAAATCTGCATCAGCCCCACGGAATCTATATAGTCAATATCCCAGACGATAAACAATATTTTCATTTCACTCAAACATATCCCCTATCAGCGTAAGAGTCAGTTCTTATCCTTTATAAAATTTGATAATTGTGTCTATCACGTAATCTAACTGGGACTCGGTCAGGTGCTGGTGCACCGGAAGCGTCAGTATCGATTTAGCCTGGGTTTCGGTGACGGGGAAATCGCCTTCCTTGTAGCCCAGGAACTGGGCAGCCTCCTGAAGGTGCAGCGGTACGGGATAATGGACCTTGGCCTCGATGCCGTTATCCAGCAGGCATTTATACAGATCGTTCCTCTTTTTTACCTGAATGACATAGGTATGAAAGACCTGCCTGATATTAGGTTCCCTGACCGGAATATGGATGTGGTCCTCCATTCCGGCCAGCCCGGTATCATAGATACGGGCGTGTTTAATACGGGTGGCGGTAATATCTCCCAGGTCCTGCATCAGGCGCAGGGCTACAATCGCCTGAAGAGTATCGAGGCGGCTGTTATAAGCAAACGTGACACATTCATCGCGGTTGATAATACCGTGGTTCCGTAGCAGTGTTAACTTATCCCGGTATTCCTCCGAATTGGTGGTCACCATGCCGCCGTCACCCCAGACGTTAAGGTTCTTGAGCGGGTGCATGCTGAATCCGGCGATGTCTCCGAAAGAACCGGTCGGTCGCTCGTCGATCGCGGCGCTGATGGCCTGAGCGGCGTCCTCGATGACGTAGAGTCCATATCTCCGGGCGATTTCCAGAATGCGCGGCATGTCCGCGGGTTTACCCGTCAGGTGCACCGGCATAATCGCTCTGGTTCTCGACGTAATGGCAGCCTCGATGAACTCGGGGTCGATGTTGTAATCGTCTTTAACATCTACATAAACCGGGGTCGCCCCCGCCGCCACGATGGCGCCTGTGGTGGCCAGAAAGCTATTGGGCGGGGTAATAACCTCATCTCCAGCGCCGATACCCAGCACTTTCAAGGCCAGGAACAACGCGTCCGTCCCCGAGTTAACCCCCACGGCACACCTCACCTGGCAGAGCGTGGCAAACTTTGCTTCAAATTCCGCCACCTGCGGGCCGAGAGTATACTGCCCGGTCTTGAGCAATAATTCTCTGACATCGTTCAACATATCCTCGGCATGCGCCTGCTTGGGGAGGTCGATGTATTTAACTTTCACGTCCTTGCTATCCAGATTGAATTGCTGCAGCAGATAAGAATAGGCGACCTTCATCTTCTCACTCCTTTTTTAATTTCCGGTTTTTACCAGCGGAAAATACCGGGGAAAAACGTTTTCAGGCCGTAGTATCCCTCCATGAAGAATGTGCCCCGGCGCAGGGCAATCACCGTCCTCCGTAAAAGATACCTGGGATTCAGGTAGAAACGGGAGTAAAATTTATCATAATATTTCTGCATGATTTCATGGCTTAAGTTCGGGTGGGTATAGACTTCACCCCCGCCGTGGATTTTGTACTGCGTCCAGTCCCGGCTTTTAATAAGTCCTTTTTTCTCGTATTCCCAGAAAAGCCGGGCATCCGGTAAAGGCATGGTTACCGTTACCTTGGCAAAGTCCGGCATTAACCTCACGGCGAAGTCAATGGTCCGCTTCATGCTCTCTTCGGTCTCGGCGGGCAGCCCCAGCATGAAATAGCCGACCGTTTCCAATCCGACTTTCTTGGCCATTGCCAGGGCCCGCTCACCCTGCTCCAGGGTTATACCCTTGCTGATGGAATCCAGGCAGGTCTGGTCACCGCTCTCGAAGCCGAAAGCCACAGTATAAAGCCCGGCGCGCTTGGCAATCTGGAAAAATTCCATGTCCACCCGGTCGACGCGCAGGCCGGCGGCCAGGTTCCAGGGGAACTTCAATCCCTCCCGGATAATCATCTCGCAGATGGTCTTGGCGCGGTTGATATCGGTGGTGAACATATCGTCCAGGAAACGCAACTCACGGTAACCCAGGGACAGCGTATGCTTGATTTCCTCGATGACCCGCTCCGGCGATTTGGTGATGAAACGCCGCCCGAATACTGTCTTACCGCAAAAGCTGCAGTCAAAGACACACCCCCGGCTGGTCATGATATCGCTCATGGGGGACTCGCGGGAGACCAGGCGGGAACACTTATAGCGGCGGATATCGAAAAGGTCCAGGGCCGGGAAGGGAAGCGCGTCCAGGTCCTCGATACGGCCCCGCGGCGCGGTGTGCTGTGTGTGGCCGTTCTCCCGGTAGTAGATGCCCTTGACATCAGCCAGTTTCTTGCCCCCGGCAATGTCCACGATGGTCCTGTCCCCCTCACCCACGGCCGCGATATCGTAAGTCGATTCGTTCAGAGTATCCTCCGGCAGAGCCGAGGCGTGAGGCCCGCCGATGACCGTCGTCACTTCCTTGCCGAGTTTCTCCTTGGCCCTGCGGCTGATTTCCAGAGCCTCAAAATACAGGGGTGTCGTGGCGGAAACGCCGACAATCCTGGGCCTCTGCTGCAACGCTTCATCCAGAGCTTTCGTGGGGTCTGGCTCGATGCCCAGGTCCAGCAATGAGACACTGATTTTCGCCTCGCGCAGCGTGGCCGCCAGACAGGCGATGGAAAGAATAGGATATCTCTGCACATAGGCAGTGACCTTGGTACCTTCGTACGCGTTAAAAGCTGAAGGTGGATTGATTAATAATACGTCACTCATGTCTGTCCTCCCCGATTATGTTATGTAAAATACATCCCTGATTTTGCTCAATAATTCAACGAAAGATGGTATTCCTGGAAACCCCGCGGTTGAAATTCAATCTCTGGATAAACGTCCCCCGGCTGCCTGTCACGTATCTCATAGCGGCTGTGGTCAAATTCAAGATAGGTATGGGCAAAATAATATGGTTTGCGGTATTCCATACGGTACAAAGGCCCTAACTTCAGCTCGCGTCCGGTTAATACCTCGCCGGTATCGTCCCGCGTTTTTTCCGCGAGCTCTCCGTTAACAATCAGTCCGTATTCTCCGCCGCTCTTCACCAGGACGAAATGGTTCATGGAGACGGGGGACACGGTCACCGGCTGGCTCCGGTAAACACTGGATTCCACCTCGTTCCCGTTTTGCGTTAGCGTATAGCCCAGTTCGAGATGGTAACTCGCGGGACGGCGGGCTGATGCCGTTCCGTTACCGTCGGAATACAGGCGGAGCCACCATCGGCGGCCGGCGGAAGCATCCGCCGGGGATAGTATTTCAATATATCTTTCGGTAATCGCGGGGTGAGGCATAATGCCGAAGGTCAGGCTGAAATCGCCCGTTTCCGGGGTCAATCCCGATGCTTCTCTGGTAACCACCTGCGGGCCCGGGTCACCATCCGGCCAGGCCAGGACATGGGTCGCCCGGTCCAGGCTCAAGGTCAGGCGCGGATTGTCTATAAACACGTAGGGGACGATATCGGTGCCCCAGGCCAGTTTCTCATGGGACGGGTAGGCAGATTCGGCCAGGAAAAGGGTATATTCGCTGTTCTCTGCGGCGCAGAGCCATTTCTCGGCGGTATAATAAATGGCATTGGTATGATACCGGTAATCCGTATACTCTTTCAGCGTCCAGACCGTCTTGGCAGTGTTCAGATTGAATAATATGATTACGGCCGCAATGAGTATAAAAGTGATATCGCGGGCACGCAGGGACAGCAGACTGCCGGCATCCTCGTCTTGGGCGTTGAAATAGCGCTCGTAAAACAGGGTGGCCGTGACAATCAGCAGCAAAGCCGGGAAATAGGCATGGCGGGGCTGGCTAATGGTATAGGCGATACCCCGGCCCAGAAGAATAACCAGGGTATACCCACCCGCCCACAAAAATAACAGTCCGGCCAGCGGCAGGTGGCCGCGGGTGGGGCGGCGGGCTGTAACCAGCAAACCGAGCACGATAAGATAACATAGATAATTGTATCGTGAGAGGGCACCCCACCAGGTGAAGGACTGCGCCGTGAACGGTACGTAAAACACCAGCTCGTCAAAGACCACCCGGGAAGTGGCGAAGCAATTATGCAGGAAGACCGTGTTGAAAAACTCAATGGGCACACCCGATAGCGAATACAATATATTATTGCCCGTGACAAGACCTCCGGGCGTTCCGGCAAAACGCGGCATCAGGGAGAAATAGAGGATTCCGTAGATGAGATAGCTGGCGGCGGCCGGCAAAGCGTTGTCCCAGAAGAGGCCGCGGCGGTTTTCCGTGTTCCAGCCCATAATCAGGGCCAAAAGCAGGAGCGCGCCCGGTAAAAATATATTAGGTTCATAGAGAAAAAGGGTGAGAAAAGCCAGTCCGTAAGCCGTATAGAGAAACCCTTTTTGCTGCCGTCGGGCAGACCATACAATACAGAGCATGGCCAGCAGCGAGAGAGAGACACTTAACAGTGAGTAAAAACTGATTGGCCACGCTATGCTGGGCAGGTTGGTGAAAAGCGTGATGAAAATTGCGGCCGCCAGCAGGGCCGGAACAATCTTCCGGGTCACCTCACGGACAAACTGGAAAAGCAGGGCTCCGTTGAGGGCGTGCAGCAGTACCACCACGAGGTGATAGTACTGGAAATGGACGCCGAAGGCTTTTATCTGGAAAAACTCCAGCAGCCAGGTAAGAGGTTGAAAGCGTGATTGCCCCAGCAGCTCCATAAAGGCAATCTGCGAGACATCGCCGGGGAAGCTCAAGCGGTCAAGTATGGTATGGATGACGACGCTGTCCGAACGCGGCAAGTCGGAGAGCGTGCCCCAGTAGACGATGAGGGTGTAGGCCAGCGCCAGCACGAACACCATCACCCCGACCGGGATATAGCGCGTTCCCCGTTGCCACCGGCTAATAAGACCGTTTTTCACACTGCCGTGTTCCATAGCTCTAAATTCTCGTTACCCTGTTGCCCTCCCGCCCGGAAAACTGAAGGCGCAGGTAATAACGCGTGATGGTCTGGAAGGCGTTGACAATATTCCGGACGTTATTGATTCTCGAATTGCCGTAGTCCCGCTGCTTGAGGAGGATACCCACCTCTTTCCAGGCAACCTTACGTTTCATCAGGGTAATGATGAGCGGGGCCGTAAAGACAAACCCGCGGGAATGCACCTCCGGCACGGTGCGGATTTGCTCCGCGGGGAACACCCCGGGGCCGTTATAATAGCGCAGCCGCTTGAAAAACAGGGCATTAATCAGGCAGGTGTATCCCCAGGAAATTACCCGCCGGAGCCACGGGCGGATGTTGGAATTGACCATATAAGGGAGAATCATATCGGCGGTGCCGATAGCGTCAGCGATGGTCTCCAGAGAAACCTGCGGGATTTCTCCGTCACCGGGGATGAGCCACACGTATCTAAAGCGGGCTTTTGCCACGCCGCGCCGGAAGGCGTAACCGCAGCCCATGTTCTTCTCGTTGTGAACCACCACGACGCGTGAATCGGCGGCGGCAATATCATCGGCGATATGGCCGGTCCCGTCACGGCTGCCGTCATCCACGATGATGATTTCGTAATCAGCAAACCGGGGAGCCATGGCGCGGCGCACGGCATCGACCGCCTTCGGTAAATTTCCGGCCTCGTTAAAGGCCAGCACTACTGCCGATACCGTCACCGCATCCCCGGTTATTTCACTAGAAGGGGCCATGGAACTCCTCGTCGATAGGCTTGTTGACCGCCGCTGTCTGGTACACTTCGGTGTCGCTCAAAATGGCCCGCACCGTTGCGGCGATTTCCCCGGCACCCGGGTAAAAGAGTCTCTCCAGAGGGAAGGAGACCGGTGAGGGCACGTCCGGCGAAGCGACGATATGCGGCGGCGCTTTCAGGTACTCGAAGACGTTCCGGGTAACTCGCGAAACGACCTCCGAGGCGATGCCGAAGCTCTGCCACGAAGTATCGGCCACAATGAGCCGGTGCGTTTTCCTGACGGATTCAAAAATAAGCGTGTCGTCCAGCGGGCTGACCGTCCGCAGGTCGATGACCTCGGTGCTGATGTCTTCCCGTTCCAGCGCTGCCGCCGCTTTAAGCGAATCGGCCACCATGATGGAATCGGCCACGATGCTGACATCGTCACCGTAGCGGCGGACAACCGCTTCTCCCAGCGGGACTTCGTAATACGCCTCCGGTACCTCTTCCCTCTGGTCATAAAGGCGGCGGTGGTCCAGGAAAATTACCGGGCAGTCTTCCCGGATGCTGGCAGCGAGGAGCCCTTTGGCATCGTACGGCGTGGCCGGCATGACCACCTTGAGCCCGGGGAAATGGGCAAAGGCGGCCTGGAGGCTCTGGGCGTGCTGGGCCCCCTGACCCCACCCCCTGCCTATGATAGCCCGGATAACGATGGGCACATGAGTGCCCCCGCTGGCGTAGGGCCACTTGGCCGCCGTGTTGGCCAGCTGGTCCATGGTGACCAGGAGAAAATCGTTGCGGGCGTGCACCATGACGGGTCGCATGCCGTGAAGGGCGGCGCCGATAGCCGCGCCGGTCAGGGCGGGTTCGGAGAGGGGGATATCGAAGACGCGGGCATCGCCGAATTTCCGGTGGGCGCCGAGCGTCGTCCCGAAGATGCCCTTGGGGTCGTCAACACCCACCCCCATGGTGAAAACCGAGGCGTCCCGCTCCATGGCCTGGATGAGTCCTTCGCTTAACGCCTCCGCGTAGGTCAGCTCTCTCATGTTCTCCTCATCAATAGACGTTGGTGTATAGTGCGACCGCGTCCGGGTAGGGATCGGCCTTGGCCCGCGCTAAGGCTTCCTGTATATCCTTTTCAATTTTTCCGGCAATCGTCCGGAGTTCGGCCTCGGTGGCCTGTCCAGTGGCCAGCAGGTACTCCCGGCAGCGTTTCACCGGGCATTTCTCCATCCAGCCTTCTACCTCTTCCCGGGTGCGGTAGCCCAGGTCCCAGTCGTAGTTCGGCCCGACGTGCTCCCGCCAGCGGTAGGTCCGGCACTCCAGCAAAGTCGGCCCCTGGCCGCTCCTGGCGCGCGCGATAGCACGGACGCTGGCGCGGTATACCTCCAGGACGTCATTACCATCAACACGCTCACCGGGAATGCCGTAAATCTCGCCGCGCTGGTAGATGTTATCGTTGACCTGCCGGTGGTGGAACGGTGACTGGGTGGCGTAAAAGTTGTTCTCGCAGAAGAATATCACCGGCAGCCGGCGGAGGGCGGCGTAATTCATGGTTTCGTAGAAGATTCCCTGCTCGGTGCCGGCATCGCCGAAGAACGCCACCGCCACGCGGTCGGTACGCTGCATGGTGAAAGCCAGCGCGGCGCCCATGGCCAGCGGTATGGATGCCCCGACAATGGCCGAGGTCCCCATCATGCCGACCGATTCGTCGGCCAGGTGCATGGAACCACCCTTGCCGCCGGCACAGCCGGTAGCCTTACCATAGAGCTCGGCAATCATGCGGTGGATATCGCCGCCCTTGGCGATATAGTGCGCATGGCAGCGGTGGGTGCTGAAAACGGAATCGTCCTTCCGCAGGGCTACGCAGATTCCGGCAGCGGCGGCTTCCTGGCCGATGGAGAGGTGGGTGGGGCAGCGCATTTCCTGCTCCGCGTAGACCTCGGCGATGACTTCTTCCACGCGGCGGATACGCAGCATTACCGTGTACAATTCGATGAGTGTTTTTCCGGGGATGTCCCCGGTTGTTCTTCGGCTATCCTCCACGCGAATCGAGCCCCTTTATATAGCAGTAGGCCGGTTACCGTAGATTGTTCCGGTTCAGCATCACGGTTTCCGGCCCCTCGTTCCACGGTTAACGGTATCGTTCAAATACCGGCCCGGATTCCGTCCATCTGTTCCTTCATGGCACGGATGTTGTAGTAGATGCTGTTCTCCGGTTCCGGGAACAACCCGGCCTCAAACGCCTGCTTGATGTCCCTGATTGCCTGGCGTATGGTCCTAACTGGGACAATACCAAGCTCGGCCTTTATCTTCTCGGAAGAAATCCGGTAGGACCGGTTATCCGTCACGTTGGTATCGGTCGTAACCGGTACGCCCGTCTCCTCATGCACCATTTGAGCAATCTCGGCCACGGTGTGATTGGTCGAGCCGAAATTATAGACCTTTCCGTTTATCTTTTCGCCCGGCATCTCGACCAGGGCAAGGTACAGGTCCGTGATATCATCGATATGGACGTTGGGGCGGTACTGTCCGCCGCCGTGAACGGTAATCATCCCGTTGACAATGGCGGTCTTGGCCATGATATTGACGATGACGTCAAACCGCATACGCGGGGAAACCCCGCACACCGTAGCCGACCGCACCGAGACCGTCGTGAAGTCCGGGCCGGCGGCGGTACCGACGATTTCCTCGCCCTCGGCCTTGGTCTGCGCGTACAGGGTTATCGGCTCCAGGGTAAGGTCCTCCGTGACCGATGCCTCCTCCTTCACCCCGTAAACGCTGCTGGAAGACGCGTTGATAAACCGCCGGACACCCAGCCCCCTGGCCATATCCACCAGCCGGGCCACGGCGTCCCGGTTGACCTGTAAAGTTATCGCCGGGTCGAGGTCGGAACAGGGGTCATTGGCTATCGAGGCCAGGTGGATGACATGCGTGGTCCCGGATAACAGGAAACGCATCAACCCGGCATCCCTTATGTCTCCTCGCACCACGGTCAACTGCTTGGCCGCCTTGAGACGATTACCGAAGAGCAGGCTATCTATAACGGTAACCTGGTAGCGCTGTATCAGCTTCGGCACCAGCACGGAGCCGACGTAACCGCAGCCACCGGTGACTAGTATGTTTCTCTCGTTTTTCATTATCGTCTCACTCTATTTCAGCAACGTATTGATATATTTATAAAGGGGGACCGGCTCTACCGGCGATTTATTGCCTACGATGCGTATTTTTAAGGCGCCCATGGCATTGCCGATAAATCCGAGCACTGCCGAAGGGAAGCGCTTCGCGGCGCACAGCGAGGTGATGGAAAAGTAAGCGTCTCCGGCGCCGACCCTGTCCACGAAATCCCGGGAAAAAACGGGGACAGCCAGGAAACCCTCTCTATCGAAATAGACCAGCGAACCTTTGTGACCACGGGTTACCACCGCGTGATGACACTTGAGCCCTTTGGTGACATCACTCACCAGCTCCTCAATCCTGCCGTAATTATCGTGAGTGGCCAGGCGGATTTCCGCTTCGTCAATGCAGAAATAGTCCGCCCGGGGATACTTGGTTATTAGATTGAAGCCGATATTCGCCGAGTTGGTCTGGACATTTATCGCCAGAAATTTAGCCTCTTCACAGATTAGCTTGATGATTTCTCTCTCCAGGAAGCCGTGTCCGTAATCCCCCACCACCACCAGGTCATAATTCTTGGCGGCTGATGCCAGGTAACGGCAGACCTGGCTGTTAATTGATTCCGGCAAGACGTTACCGTCCATAAAATGCACCTCGAACAGCTTGCGTAGTATATCGGCTTCCACGAAGCGGCGCTTGACGATGGTGGGGGAGTTGGGACGGTAGAAAAACTTGGCGTTGATATTCGGCCTGAGATGCTCCAGGATGAACTGCTCGTAAGTATTCTGTATCCCCAGGCAGGTAACGACGTCAACGTGATCGCAGAAGCCAGCGATGTGGTTGGCAATTGCCAGGATGCCGCCGGCAAAACTCTCCCCGTAGATATATTTGGCAGGTATCAGTATCTCTTTCGGTGATTTCCCCAGCGGGGTACAGTAATGGTACTCATCAATAATCGTGTCGCCGATCACCAGCACCCGCAGGTTTTTCAGGCCCTGTAAATGCTTGATTATGTCTTCGGATGAGTACCGAGCGCGGAACTCCTGCAAAAAGCTCTGCGCCTCATCCGAGAAAACGTCAAAATGGAGATTGAGCAGCTTGGTGGAACTGAAGGTAATCTCATCGGTAAAATGCACCCTGCCGCCGACTGACCTTACGGCCTCTTCCTCTTCGCTGATTTTCCCGGTCAGGTCATCTTTGGAGTTGGTGTAATCGCTGCCCTTGCAATAAACATCGGGGGCCAGCTTTTTTATACTCTCGATGGCCGTGGGCCATTCATTGAGCGCTACGTAATCCACACATTCCAGAGCCGCAATCGACTCTACCCGCAATTGCTCGTTGAATACCGGGCGTCCCGGCCCTTTGACCACGTAGACATCCTTGGTTACCGTCACCACCAGCACGTCGCCTTCTCTTTTGGCCGCCTTGAAGTGCCGGATATGGCCGGGATGCAGCAGGTCAAATACGCCGTGGCATTGCACCACGGTCCTGCCGTCTTTTTTCAGGGTATAGATAATGCCGGCAAGGCCATCCAGAGTCACAATCTTGGACTTTATTTCAGCAGTTACCATATTCGGCCCCCCCTGTTAGTGAGATAGGTAGGCAAACCAGTCCCTGGTGGCTACCGCGATGGTATCCGGTGTCCAGACCGGTGCCTCCTTCCAGTAATCTATGTTCTCCAGCAGGATGCGTGCGCCTTCCTCCAGCGATACCCGGGGCTGCCAGCCCAGCATCTTTCGTATCCTGGTGATATCGGCGTGGGTACAGTCAGGTTCGCCAGGCCGTTTGGGGATATGGACAACCTCTCCCCCCAATAGTTGCACCAGCCGGTTAACAGTATAGGTTTGCCCGCTGCCTACGTTCAGCACCTGGTCTCTGATATCAGATTCGGCGGCCATGACCAGGGCATCCGTCACATCACTGACGAAAGTAAAGTCCCTGGTCTGCCGGCCATCACCGACCACGGTGAAGGGTCTGCGGTGCAGCTTTTGCGCCAGGAACACCCCGAAGACCGCCCCGTAGACCCCCGATGTCCGGGAACGCGGGCCGTAGACATTAAACAGGCGGAGCGAAAGTACCGGCAGCCGGTAAACCTGGCCCCAGTGAAGGGTGCACTGCTCGCCCAGGTATTTAGTCAGGGCATAGGGGTATTGCGGCCGTATCTCCGCGGTCTCCGGCGTCGGGTATTCGTCCGGGATGCCATAGCAGGAGGAAGACGCCACATAGATAAACCGTTTGACACCCGCCTGGCGGGACGCCTCCAGCAGATTAACGGTGCCGCCAACGTTGGAACGGTAATAGGTGAGTGGATTCTGGATGGAGGGGACAATATCGGCCAGCGCCGCCAGGTGAAAAACCCAGTCAATATTGGCTAATTGAGGCCTTAAAGCTTCCCCATCGGCGATGTCTACCCGTTGCGCCTGGAAATTCCGGTCACCACGGAGATGGGCCAGGTTCTCCGGACGCCCCGTGCTGAAATTATCCAGGACGGTCACCTCATGACCTCCCTGCAACAAGCGGTCAACCAGATGGCTTCCGATAAATCCGGCGCCGCCGGTCACCATAGCTTTCATTAATAAAGTTTTTCCTCCGTGTCCCAAACTTCCTTGCTGTAAAACGCAAGTATTTTTACCTGAAAAACATTGAAATACTTATTAATAAGCAAACATTTATCTAAACGTTGACGTAATGCTTGACGTTACATGACATTTATGGCATTATAAACAATAATAATACTTTTGTCAATATTTGTCCAAAAATATTTCATAATGGACATCTTATATAGCCGTAATGTGGACTCATGGCGCCTAAATAAGTACCAGTTTATCGGGCTATAATTCGTGCTAAATGCCTTTTATAAGTTGATATACTTTTTAATTTCCCGGTGCTCCCTCTCCACTCCAGCCTGCTTTAGTTGAAAAAGTGTCAGGAACAGTTTTATAATTTGTTTGCTATACCTTTTGATTGGGTTATTAATATAAGGAATTTATTATGACCAGTTACGGCTACGCCGGCGCGATACTGAAGGTCAATTTGTCCGATGGTAGTATCGCCCGCCTGCCCACGGCGGACTACGCTGATAGATTCCTGGGGGGCAAGGGCCTGGGCGCCCGGTTATACTGGGAACTGGTCCCTTCCCTGACCGGCGCCTTCTCCCCGGAAAACTGCCTGATATGTACCAGCGGCCCCGCGGCCGGTTTCACCGGCTTTGCCAGCAGCCGCTGGCTGGTCTGCGCCAAGACCGCCGCTAATGAACCGGAATCATTTTCTTACGGTAATCTGGGAGGTAGCTGGGGCAACCGGCTGAAATACGCCGGCTATGACGGTGTTGTCATCCAGGGCAAGGCCGATAAGCCGGTCTACCTCTGGATACATGATAATACCGTGGAATTCAAAGACGCCTCCCATCTCTGGGGCAGGACCGCCTTTGAAGCACAGGATACCCTTAAGGCAGAACACGGCAGTATGGCCAGCGTTTTGACCATCGGCCCGGCAGCGGAGAACCTTATCGTCTTCGCCACCTTGCTGGCCGATGAGGGCGCCTCCGGCTCCGGCGGCACGGGCGCCGTGATGGGCTCGAAAAACCTTAAAGCTATCGTCGTCGCCGGTGACAAAAGGCCGATTGCCGCCGACCCGGATAAGCTCCGTGCCCTGGCCGACCATTTACGGGGGATGTTCCGGGGGCCAGACCCTAAAGTATGGTGGGTGATACCCGGCATCACCAAAAAACAGGCCTGTCACGGCTGCGGCCTCGGCTGCACCCGGCAGTTTTACACGGATAAGAACGGACACCGCTTTAAGAGTTTTTGCCAGCCCATAGATATCTACCGCCGGTCGGCCTACAAATACTATAACGGCTGGAACGAGGTGATATTGCTGGCCATGAGGCTCTGTGACCAGTACGGTCTGGATTCCTGCGTCATCCAGGCGATGATAGAGTGGCTTAACGGCTGCCGCAAGGAAGGCCTGTTGCATGAAAAGGACACCGGCCTGCCGCTGGATAAGATAGGCAGTGCCGAGTTTATTGAAGCCCTAACCCGCATGATAGCCCGCCGCGAGGGCTTCGGCGACCTCCTGGCGCAGGGCACGATTAAAGCCGCGGCCAAGGTAGGCCGGCGCGCCAGCGAGCTTATTAGCTGGTCGGTATTGAACCGTTCCAACGAAGTTAAAGATTATGACCCGCGGGTAACGCTGCATAACGCGCTGTGTATCGCCACCGAGCCGCGCCGTCCGGTGCAGCAGATACACGAAGGCAGCGGCGCCCTGATGGGTTGGCTCGCCTGGGAGGCCAGTCAGGTGGGGCAGGCGGTCCTCACGCCGGAGGCACTTCGAGAAAACGCAGTGAATTACTGGGGCAGCGCCGCAGCAGCCGACTATTCCAGTTACGAAGGGAAAGCCCTGGCTGCCAAGCGCATCCAGGACCGCACCTACGCCTTCGAGAGTACCATCCTCTGCAACGCTATGGCCAGGTGGCCGTTGACACGCCGGAAAGCTAACGGCCCGGCCCTGGCCGCCCGGATTATCTCCGCCGTTACCGGGAGGGACATGGATGAGGCTGGCTTTGAGCTAATAGGCGAAAGAGTCTTCAATATGCAACGGGCGGTAAGCATCGTCCAGGGGTGGGGAGGCAGGGACGGCGACAGCCTGCTGGATTTCTACCATAAAGAACCCATCCAGTATCTTCGCTTCGACCGTGAATGTAAGGTGCCGGGCGCTGACGGTAGCGTTGCCTCCCGTAAAAATACCGTCATCGAACGTTCCGAGTTCGAGAAGATGAAAGATGAGTATTACCGGCTGCGCGGCTGGGACGAGGCCTCCGGCCTGCAGACCCGCGCCGGCCTGGAAGCCCTTGACCTGGGAGACGTCGCTGCGGAGCTTGGCAAAACCGGGCTTATAAAATAATAGTTATAACAGGAGGAAAAGCCGTGAGACCGACATACGAACTGAAAATTGACGCTTATGCCCACATCATCCCCCCGAAATACAAGGAAGTATTCCAGAAAGTGGCGCCGGACCTGCATGACCGCTGGGTCATGGCCTGCCCTCCCCTTCACGACCTGGACGCGCGGTTCCGCGTCATGGATAAATACGAGCCTCTCCGGCAGGTGCTGACGCTCGGGCGCGTCCCCGTGGAGCACGTGGCCGGGCCGAAAAAGGCCGCCGAACTGGCCGTCCGGGCCGACGATGAAATGGCCGAGCTGGTGCGTAAATACCCGGACAGGTTCTGCGGCGCGCTGGCGACGCTGGCCATGAACAACATGGATGCCGCCCTGAAAGAGGCCGACCGCGCCATCAGAGACCTGCGCTTCAACGGCGTCTACCTGCACACGCCGGTGGACGAAAAGCCCCTCGATTCCCCGGAGTTCCTGCCCCTTTATGAAAAAATGGCCGCCTACGACCTGCCGATAGTTATCCACCCCATGAGAAAGGCCGACCACCCGGACTACCTGACGGAAAAAAAGTCCAAATATAACATGTTCAGCATGTTCGGCTGGCCTTACGATACCACCAGCGCCATGGCCCGCCTGGTGTTCAGCGGCATCTTTGATAAGTACCCCAACCTGAAGGTTCTCACCCACCACTGCGGGGGCATGGTGCCGTTCTACGCGGAAAGAATCCGCCAGTTCACCCAGATTGTACGCACCGGGGAAAATGCCCTGGGTCTAAAGAAGGACGCCATCGAATATTTCCGGCTGTTTTACGCCGATACCGCCATCTACGGCAACACCCCGGCGCTCATGTGCGGCCTGGCTTTCTTCGGGGCCGACCACCTCGTGTTCGGCATTGATTTCCCCCTCGGCGACACCGAGAGGGGCGACCGCAACTACCGGCAGACCATCAACGCCATCGACGCCATGGATATCAGCGACGAGGTAAGGAAAAGGATTTACGAAGACAACGCCCGCAAGCTGATGAAACTACCGGTCTAACCGAAGAATTTTTATACAGGTCATCACCATTTATCCCCCTTCCCTGGATATATTCTTAAGGAAGGGAGGCTTTTTCATGGTGCCTTTATACACAGGTTACTATACATTATGTTAAATTAATAAATGCGATATTGAACAGAGCGAATGTCTGTAACGTTCTAAAACAGCTTGTGCCCGCCCTGTTTTATAGCGGACGTGAGAGATTCTTTAAAAAGGGAGTAGCTTGCGAAGAGGGGCGGCAGCCCCTCTTAAAAAAGAATTCCCCCTTTCCAAACAAAATATCACCAGCGTTCCCTGATGCCCCGTTTGGAGAGGGGGCCCGGGGGTGAGGTTAAACAGTATTACCAAAGGGCAATTCAGTTATTTCCTCCCCACTCCCAGCTCCTGGCTCAACTGCAGGTGCGTGATGATATCGGCGCGACTCAACATGCCGATGCACTTGCCGTCCCGTGTGACCAGCACCTGGTTGATAGCATGCTGGGCGATCATCTTCAAAGCGTTATACAGGCCTTCCTCCGGGGTAACCGTGTACAGCGGTTCGCGGGTCATGATGCGCTCCACAGGGGTGGTGGCCCACTGCTCCCGCGGTACTTTCTTCACGTCGTCAATGGTAACGATGCCCAGCAACCTGTCGTTAGCGCAGACCGGTACGGCACGCCCGTGAAGCCTCTGAAAAATATTCCCGACCACCTCTTCTACCGCTGTCTCCGGGCTGATACCGCCGGGCTGCGTATTCATCACGTCGTTGACTTGGATACCACCGAGATGCTCCCGGAGCGTGACCTCCCGGCGGCTGGCACTGGCAGCGCTGGAAAGGAACCAGCCGATTAAAGCAAACCACAGGCCGCTGAATCCGCCTAAATTTCCCAGAAAAACCCCCCAGACAAACTGTAATAGCCCGTATACTATCATCGCCCACCCCAGTATCTGGCCGACCGTCGCCGCGATATTGGTCGCTTTCTGCAGGTTGCCGGTCGTGCCCCAGAGTATCGAGCGCAGCACCCGCCCGCCGTCCAGCGGGAACCCCGGCAGGAGGTTGAATATCGCCAGCAGAAAGTTAATCAGGGCCAGATAGCCGAACATGGCCACCAGCGGGCTTTTATCGGCACCGGCGATTAACGAAAGACCCCAGAACAGCGCCGCCAGAACCAGGCTGGTCAACGGCCCGACGATGGCCATGGCAAACTCTGTCCGCGGTTTCTCGGGTTCCTCCTCCAGATTACTCACCCCTCCAAAAATAAAAAGAGTAATGCTCCCCACCTTCATTCCTCTGGCCTGCGCCACCAGCGAATGGGCCAGTTCGTGCAGCAGCACCGAACCAAAGAGAAACAGGGCGGCTAATATCCCGGTTATCCAGTACGTGGCCGTACTCCATCCCGGATATTGCTGCGGGAAGATGCTCCCCGCCAGTGACCAGCTTATCAGGACAAAAATAAACAGCCAGGTATAATGCACCCCGATATCAATCCCCGCGATGCTGAAAAGACGCCATGAGCTTTTCATAGCTAGCCTCCTCGTACCAATGTAATTCTAACAGTAATCAGCCTAAATGTCAGTAAATTCGAGATATTTTGATATCAAATGTCACATTTTTGTAACAATTTGTCTGGCTATTTTATAACTTCTCCACGGCTGACCGGTTAGAATTTACCCGATGAGAGTCTATAATTCATGATTGAGCGTACCTGCACAAGAGGGAAAATAACGGAGGTTAGGAAGTATGACAGTCAATCACGTTGCCGGTAAGGATACCGGCCATATCATGCTCTATGCCTTAAGCACCTGCGGCTGGTGTGCCAGGACCAGGCAGCTCCTGGGCGAAATAGGTGTGGCCTATGACTATGAATACGTCGACCAGCTAAAAGACGAGGAAAAGGAGGCCGCCGTTAAAAGGGTCCAAAAGTGGAACCCCGCCTGCTCCTTCCCCACTCTGGTAATCAATGATAAAAAGTGCATCGTCGGCTTCAAAGATGACGAAATACGTAAAGCGCTGGCCAAATGAATAATACGGAAATAACTACCGCCGAAATAGATAAGTTATACGACACATTACATCATGAAGCGGAGTCCGGCGGCTACCATCTCAATCCGGACACCAGCTTCGCTAAAGAACTTGTCCGGGGACTCCTTGTTAACGAACTCCGCTATGGCTACCGGGCCTGCCCGTGCCGGCTGGCCTCGGGAAAAAAGGCAGCAGACCTTGACATCATCTGCCCCTGCGACTATCGCGACCCCGATGTGCAGGCATTCGGCGCCTGCTACTGCGCCCTGTATGTGTCGGGGGCGGCCCTGAAGGGCGAGGTCAAAATAGGCAGCATCCCCGAGCGGAGACCGCCGCCGCGTGAGAGGCAAAAAATGAAAGCTAAAACCAGCCGGAAAATTAACGCAGGAGCCGGGGGACTTAAATTGCCCCTGCCGGTCTGGCGGTGCCGGGTCTGTGGCTACCTGTGCGCCCGGGACGCCCCGCCGGAGGTATGTCCGGTATGTAAAGCCAAAAAGGAACGCTTCGAGCGCTTTATCTGATATGTATCCTTATCGGACACCGGATAGCCGCAAATTCCGTAAAACACCGGCCAGGCTACCGGTCAGGCAATCGCCACCAGATACTGCTGCCCGCCCTCGGCACGCTCCTTGACGAGTTCGGCGTGCATCAGCGGCAGCAACTGCAAGCTTAAGTCCTTCTCGGAAAGGCCGAAGTCTTTCATCACTTCCTGACGGGTCGCCTGGCCCCGCTTTTTTACGTATTCGTAGATCTGGGTCTCCAGTTCGGTCATGCCGGCAGCGCCTTTTTCGCCGTGCCGCTTCCGGCCGCTCGTATCGATGTAGGTAGCCCAGGGGTCACACTCCTGGACCGTCAGCCCGATGTCCATCAGGCAATCTTCACAATATACTTTACCCCGGTTAACACAGCTCTGGACCTCGGTTAGCTCACGCTGGCAACGGCTGCATTGCATCTTTTATACACCCTTTAACTATTTTAACGGCTTTACAATTAGTTACCTGCGGATGTTAGGCACCGCCAGCAGTTTTCGCAGGACCATGTCTGTCATTTCCCGGATTTTCCATATTTAAGCCATGCAGAAAGCTGGTAACATCCTCATAGCGGTACCTGCGGTCGCCGCGGCGCGAAATACGGAATGACTTCAGCACGCCCAGGTCGCTCCATCGCCTGACCGTATTCTGATGAATCCCCAGAATACACGCGACTTCTTTAGTGGTCAATAAAGAGTCTGGTTCCATGTTGCTGAAGTCTGTATTTCTACCGGTCATACATTACATCCTGCTTAATCTAGATACCGGGCACGCAGCCCGGCGCCCCGACCGTCAGCAACGGCACGGGCCCCTTATCAACGGGATATATTGGCATTTTAAACACCAGTTGATGGAATAGTTATAAAATGTCTTATCAATTAATAACAAAAATGTGACATTTTTACTTAGAGATTAATCATGTCATTGACCGTCGCCAGATACAGGTAGTACCATGTAACCAGATACCCATGCACATTATCTGCTGCATTAAACAGGTGCCGGATACCGCCCAGGTGAAAATTGACCCCGAGACGAACACGCTAATCCGCTCCGGGGTGGAGTCAATCTGCAATCCTTACGACCTCGTGGCCGTACAGCTGGCAGTCCAGCTTACCGAACAGTACGGCGGCGAAGTGACCGTGATTTCCATGGGGCCGCCGCAGGCGGAAGCTGCCCTGCGCGATTGCCTGGCCCTGGGCGCTGAAGACGCCGTACTTCTTTCGGACCGGGCTTTCGCCGGTGCGGATACCCTCGCCACAAGCTATACCCTCGCCAGGACGATTATGAAAATCAATACTGATGAACCGGTCGACCTGGTCATCTGCGGCAAGCAGGCCATCGACGGCGACACCGCCCAGACCGGCCCCGGCATTGCCACGCGCCTGGGATTCAACCAGTTCACCTACGTGGCCGAGGTCATCGGGATAGATGCGGAAAAAAGAAAGATAAAAGTCCGTCGTGAGGCGGAAACCGGCAGCGAAATTATTGAGGGCAGCCTGCCGGCCCTGCTGACCGTGGAACTGGAGACCGCCTCACCGGCTTACGCTTCTCTGCCCCGGCTGGTGCGCGCCTTGAGGCAGGAGGTAAAAGTCTGGGGTGCCGGGGACATCGAAAGCGCGCCCGAACTCCTGGGGCTGAAAGGCTCGCCGACCTCCGTGAAAGAGATATTCGCTCCCCCCGTCAGGAAGGGCGGCACGGTCTTCGAGGGCAACGGGGATAAAGGCCAAGCCGCCCGGGACTTTTTAAACGCCCTGTTCGAAAAAGAGCCTCGCCTGCTCGGCGAAATATTGGGCGACCATAAAGGATAGCCATGCCCAGGAACAGTAAAGGTAAAGAAATCGCCGCGATTATCCCGGACAAGTGTATCGGCTGCCAGCTGTGCGTCGCCGAGTGCCCTGTCGGCGTGATAACCATGGAAAACGGTGTGGCGAAAATCGATGCCGAAGGCTGCATCGGGTGCGGTAAATGCTTCGAGGTCTGCCCGGTGGACGCCGTCCTCTTTGAAAAACCGTTGAGAAAGAAGGCCGCGCCGGTAAAAGCGAAGCCGAAAACTATTGAAAATTATCAGGGTGTCGCCGTATTTATCGAGGTGCAGGACGGCCGTGGCGCTGACGTCGCCTGGGAGCTTATCGGCAAGGCCAGGGAGCTGGCCGGAAAGCTGGATACCAGGGTCTTCGGCTTCCTCCTCGGCGCCGGGGTAAAGTCTATCGCCGGTGAGGCCATCGCTTACGGCTGTGACGTCGTCTATATCATGGACGATGTCTCCCTGCAAAAATACCTGCCGAAGGTCTACGGCCAGGCACTGAAGAACATGTGCCATGAGGTAAAACCGGAGATTCTGCTCCTGGGGGCGACACACCTGGGGAGAGACCTGGCCAGTGTCGTGGCCACCCAACTGCAGACGGGCCTGACCGCCGACTGCACTGGCCTGGATATCGAGCCCACCACCCGCTTCCTGCTGATGACGCGCCCCACCTTCGGCGGCAACATCATGGCCACCATCCTCTGCCGCGACCATCGCCCCCAGATGAGTACGGTCAGGCCCCGGGTAATGAAGATGCCGGAGAAAGACTCCGCCCGCCGGGGCGAGATACGCCCGCTCGATTTCAAGCCGGACCTGAAAGACCTGCCGCAAATCATCGATTTTATCCCCAAAGCCGTCGCCGGCGGGGTGGATATCACCCGCGCGCCGGTGCTGGTGGTGCTGGGAAAAGGTGCCTGCGATTCCCGCAACCTCCCCCTGCTGGAAGAACTGGCCGGGACGCTGGGAGGCACCATCGCCTGCTCCCGCGCCGTGGTGGAGACAGGGCTCCTGCCGTACACCCGCCAGGTCGGCCAGACGGGCAAGACCGTCGCCCCCAAGCTCTATATCGGCGTGGGCGTCTCGGGGGCGGTGCAGCACCTGGCCGGTATCCAGGGCTCGCAGAAAATCATCGCCATCAATACCGACCGCCATGCACCACTGGTGCAGATAGCCGATTACGCCATCATCGGCGATTACCAGGAGGTCGTCCCGGAGCTGATTAAAGGCTTTAAAGCCCGGATAAAAGAAAAATGACAAAAAAGTTGTGCAAAGCAAAATCCCCCTGTGTCCCCCTTTACAAAAGGGGGAGTGATGGACACAGGGCGGTGGGGAAAAGGGGTAAGCCTGCAGCTTCTCCCTTTATGAAAGGGAGAATGAGAGGGATTTTGAGCTAAAATGAAGGAATCATTTGATTGCGCCATCGTCGGGGCGGGGCCGGCCGGTATCTCCGCCGCCTGCGTCCTGGCCCGCGCCGGGATAAAGACCATCGTCATCGAGCGGGGGGAATACCCCGGGGCCAAGAACGTCTCCGGCGGCGTCCTCTACGGGCACGACCTGGCGCAGGTGCTGCCGGACTATCTCGAGCGCGGCTGCCCCATCGAAAGAAACATCATCGAGTCGAGAATCTGCTACCTGTCTCAAGAAAGCGGTTATACCCTCGCTTACCGGGACGCCGTTTTTGCCTCCGTAAGGAAATATAACGCCTTCACCGTGGTCAGGGCCAGGTTCGACCGCTGGTACGCGGAGCAGGCGCGCCAGCTGGGGGCGCTGGTCGTCCCCGCCACTGTCGTGACCGACCTCCTCCGTGATGCTAAGGGCGGCGTCACCGGCATCGTTACCTCCCGGGAAGACGGGGAAGTCAAGGCCAAGGTTACCGTCCTGGCCGACGGCGTCAACTCACCGCTGGCGGCGCGTACCGGCTTCCGCCCCGAGCTCAAGCCGGAACAGGTCGCCCTGGCCGTTAAGGAAATCATCGAGCTGCCCGCCGGGGTCATCGAGCAGCGCTTCAATGTCCCCGAAGGCCACGGGGTGACTCTGGAGATCCTGGGCGAGATAACCGCCGGCATGGACGGGGTGGCCGCCCTCTATACCAATAGCAGTTCCCTGTCACTCTCTATCGGCGCCAGCCTGGCCGATTTCGCCGGCTCCCATGTCAAGCCTTACGAATTAATCGAAGCTTTTAAAGCGCACCCTTTGGTCGCGCCCCTGCTGGATGGCGGGCAGCCCCGCGAATATATGGCCCACTGGCTGGCCGAGGGCGGCTACGATGCCATCCCCCGCCTCTACGGGGACGGTTATCTTATCGTCGGTGACTCGGCCATGCTTTTCAATCCGCTCCACCGCGAGGGCAACAACCTGGCCATGGCCTCCGGTAAAATGGCCGCCGAGACCGCTATCGAGGCCATGCGACGCAACGACTTCTCCGCCGCCAGCCTGTCCGGCTACGCTGAAAAGCTGGACGCCTCTTACGTCATCAGGGACATGAAAAAATACCGCAGGTTCGGCGGCTTCCTGTACCGTAACAAAGAAATATTCAACCGTCTGCCCGCCGCCGCCTCTATAGCTGCCCGCGAGATGCTCACGGTGAACGGCGTCGGCAAGAAACAGAAGCAGAAAACAATCATGAAAGAGTTCCGTAGGCAGCTATCAACCTGGAGACTGCTCCGGCTCCTCTGGCGGGCCTGGAGGGCGGTAAGATGACGTCAACCGGTAATAATCTGAAGCGAAACAAGAACCAAACCGGCTTTCCGACCAGCGGGGAGGAGGCACTTCCATGAAAATAGAAGACAAGCTGTTTTTAGACCGTTTCAGGGTGGACGGCGAAAGCCATATCAAGATAATCGACGGTGAGAAATGTATGCAGGACTGCCGCGAGCAGCCCTGCCTCTACCTCTGCCCCGCCAATGTCTACCGTCTGGAAAAAGACCGCATCAGCATCAACTATGAGGGCTGCCTGGAATGCGGCTCCTGCCGTATCGCCTGCCCGAGCCTGAATATAGAATGGCGCTTCCCACGTGGCGGCTACGGCATCAGCCATAAGTTCGGCTAGGAAAAAACCCAAGCAAACCCTTATCGTGATTGGTACCAGGTAAGCTGGCATTCTCCGGCCTGTTGGCTTATAATCAGTAACAAGGATTGCTTTAATTCAAGGAGCGCTGCCGTGCCTTACATTAAAATACCGGAACACATCAGCCGGATTAAGGAAATCGCCGGAAACCTGTGGTGGAGCTGGCACCCCTCCGCCAGGACCATGTTCCGGACGCTGGACTACTCGCTCTGGAGCCAGAGCGGGCATAACCCCCTCCAGGAGCTCTATGAAATCAGCCATGAAAAGCTGGAGGCGGCGGCACAGGACCCGGCTTTCCTCTCTTTATACGATGCCACGGTGGCCGAGATTGAAAACGAAAAGAAAGAGGGCAGCTCGTGGGCGGCCATTGGCCCGGAGCTGTCCGTATCCGGGCCGGTCGCCTATTTTTCCATGGAGTTCGCCATCCACAACTCCCTGCCCATCTATGCCGGCGGCCTGGGCGTACTTGCCGGCGACCTCTGCAAAGAGGCCAGCGATATGGGCCTGCCGATGGTGGCGGTGGGGTTCATGTACCCGCAGGGGTATTTCAAACAGCGTATCTCGGCGGAAGGCTGGCAGGAAGAGGAGTACCAGCAGCTCGATTTCAGTAAAGCGCCGGTCACCCGCATACTGTCCAAAAGCGGCCAGAAATGCCTGGTGGAGGTCAAGCTCAATAACCGCACCCTGCACATCGGGGCCTGGCTGGTGCAGGTGGGGCGGGTCAACCTCTACCTCCTTGATACCGGCCTGGAAGAAAATGACCCCCAGGACCGCCAGCTATCGAGCCGTCTCTATACTGCTGACCGCGAGCAAAGGCTCAAGCAGGAAATTGTCCTGGGCATCGGCGGGGTGCGTGTCCTGCGCGAACTGGGCATCAAGCCGGCCATCTGGCACGCCAACGAAGGCCACACGGCCTTTATGATGGTGGAGCGCATCAGGGAAAAGGTGGCCACCGGGACCTCTTTTGAAAAGGCCCTGGAAAACACTCAAAACACTTCCATCTTCACCACGCATACGCCCGTCCCCGCCGGCCACGACATCTTCAACAACGAGCTCATCGAGCAATATTTCAATGAATACTGGCCCTCACTCGGCATCGACGGTGAAGCGTTTGTGAACCTGGGACATATCAACGGTAACAACGACACCAGTTTCAATATGACCATCCTTTCGATGAAGACCGCCGGCCACCGCAACGCCGTCAGCGAACTCCACGGCACCGTCACCCGCCGCATGTGGTGCGACCTCTGGCTTGAGTGCACCGAGGAAGAAGTGCCCATCACCTATATCACCAACGGCATCCACGCCCCGACCTGGGTTGCCCAGGAGATACGCACGCTCTATGAAAAGTACCTCGGTAAAGACTGGCTGGATAAACAGGACAGTCCCGAGATATGGCAACATATCAACGATATCCCGGACCAGGAACTCTGGCAGACGCACCAGGAACTCAAAGGGAAGCTGTTCCACGTCATTCTGGAGAGGGCCCAGACGCGCTGGGCCAAGGGCGAAGCTTCGCCGCAGCAAATACTGGCGATGGGCTCGCTGCTGGACCACAGCACCCTGACCATCGGGTTCGTCCGGCGTTTCGCCGAGTACAAACGGCCATCAATCCTGTTCCAGGACATCGAACGACTCAAGCGCATCGTCAACGACCGGTGGTGTCCCGTGCAGATAGTCTTCGCCGGCAAGTCCCATCCCGCCGATACGGCCTCCAAGCTGCTCCTCCAGCGCGTGCACACCATAGCCCGCGACCGCGCCTTCCAGGGGAGGATAGCCTTCCTGGAAGACTACGACATGCACCTCTCGCGGTACCTGGTCCAGGGCGTGGATGTCTGGCTGAACGTGCCGCGCCGTCTGCAGGAAGCCTCCGGCACCAGCGGCATGAAAGCCGCCCTCAACGGCGTGCTTCACCTTAGCGTCCCGGACGGCTGGTGGCACGAAGGCTATAACGACGGCAACGGCTGGGCTATCGGCGATGACACGATTAAAATCAGCACCGAAGAAGAGGACAAGTCCGATGCCGCGGCGCTCTACGGCCTCCTCGAAGAGAAGGTGATACCCCTCTACTACAATCGCGACCGGCGTAACATACCCCTGGCATGGGTGGCGATGATGAAAAAGTCCATCAGCTCCATCGTACCCGTGTTCTCCGCGCGCCGGATGCTCAAAGAATACGGCGATAAAATGTACCTTCCGGCTTTCAGGAGCCTCTCCGAACTTAGGAAATAGCTGATGGAATCACGCCAAGGTTACCAGCGGGTCGTTATTGAAAGAGTCAGCCCGGAGGTAGATGACGGCCGTTTCCCGGCCAAGGCCGTTACCGGCGATACGGTCTATGTCGAGGCCGATATCTACGCTGACGGTCATGACACCCTGCTGGCCCGCCTCCTCTATCGCCGCACCAGGGATAAAAAATGGCATGAGGCGCCCATGCGCCATCTCGTCAATGACCGCTGGCAGGGCTCGTTCCCCGCGGCGGCCACGGGCCTCTACCTGTTCACCATCACCGCCTGGGTGGACTGTTTCCAGACCTGGCGCCAGGACCTTGAAAAAAGAGTCAAAGCCGGTCAATCTGACCTAGCGCTGCACCTCATCACCGGGGCCGGACTGGTGTCCGAGGCCAGGGAGCGCGCTTCCAGGTCGGACGTGAAGAAGATAGACGGCTGGGTCAACACTTTAAATTCCGGCGCCGCCAGCCAGAGTAAAAAAGTCGCCCTCGCCTTGAGCGAAGAGATTAACGCCCTGATGGAGCAATATGCGGACCGGCGCACGGCGGCCACCTATCACCGGGAACTGGCCGTCCTGGTCGAGCGGGAAAAGGCGGCCTTCAGCACCTGGTACGAGATGTTCCCTCGTTCGGTGACAGCCCAATCAGGGAGCCATGGCACCTTCCAAGACTGCGAGTCCCGCCTGCCCTATATCGCCGGCATAGGGTTCGATGTGCTTTATCTACCACCCATCCACCCCATCGGCCACACCGACCGCAAAGGCAAGAACAATACCGTTACCCCCGCCCCTGGCGACCCCGGCACGCCCTGGGCCATCGGCTCGGAGGAAGGGGGGCATCAGGCCATCCACCGCCAGCTGGGCACCCTCGAAGATTTCAAGCACCTTATCGCTAAGGCCGGGGAATACGGCATCGAGATAGCGCTGGATATTGCCTTCCAGTGCTCGCCGGACCATCCCTGGGTGAAAGAGCACCCGGAGTGGTTCCTCTGGCGGCCGGACGGTACTGTGCAGTACGCGGAAAATCCGCCCAAGAAATACCAGGACATCTATCCCCTGAACTTCGAGAACGAGAACTGGAGAGCGCTCTGGGAGGAGCTCAAGGGCGTGGTCGCTTACTGGGCGCAGCAGGGCGTCCGCATTTTCCGCGTGGACAACCCGCATACCAAGCCCTTCCATTTCTGGGAATGGCTCATCAGCGAAGTCAAAAAGGACTACCCGGATGCCATCTTCCTGGCCGAGGCGTTCACCCGCCCCAAGGTCATGTACCGGCTGGCCAGGCTGGGGTTTACCCAGTCTTACACCTATTTCTCCTGGCGCAACCACAAGCAGGACATCACCGAGTACCTGACCGAGTTGACCAAGACCGAGGTCAAAGACTTTTTCCGGCCCAATTTCTGGCCCAATACCCCTGATATCCTGCACGAGTACCTGCAAAAAGGCGGGAGGCCGGCTTTCATGGCGCGCCTGGTGCTGGCGGCCACGCTGTGTTCCAACTACGGTATTTACGGGCCGGCCTTCGAGCTTATGGAAAACACGCCGCGGGAGCCCGGCAGCGAGGAATACCTGAACTCGGAGAAGTATGAAATCAAGCACTGGGATATCGCCAGGCCGGACAGCCTCAAGGACTTCATCGGGCGTGTCAACCGCATCCGCCGCGATAACCCATCCCTCCACCGCAACCGTAACCTGTGGTTCAACAGTACCAATAACGACCAGATAATCTGCTTCAGCAAGCACACCGATGACCTTTCTAATATCATCTTTACCGTCATCAACCTGGACCCGCAGCACACGCAATCCGCCACGGTAAATGTGCCGCTGCAATCCTGGGGCCTCGACCCCACCCAGTCATATGAAGTCCAGGACCTTTTAAACGATAACCGCTATCCCTGGCGCGGTGAATGGAACTCCGTCGTGCTGAACCCCTCCGTTTGCCCCGCTCACATCTTCCGTATCGTTGCCAGCGCTGACCTGCTCCGCGTTAAAAAACAAGGCTAGGATAGTCCCGTTTTATCCCTCTAGGTTGATATCTATTGAATGTATTTTCGCCAGAAATGAATTAAAATAAGAGAAGTCCCTTCAGAGAAGATTTTCTACTATGAAAGCCTCGCCAAATGGTTGACAATGGCGGGGAAACAGGTAATAATCCTCTAGGGAAAGCATCAATGATGGAAAAAGAAGTAATCCTTACCGCGGTTACTGACCCTGCCGAGCTTGAGGTTCTCAAAAAGCAGCTTGGTAAAGAGGGTTACGAGGTTGTGACCGCCGCTGATGTCCCGCAGCTGATAGACGCTATCCAGAAAAAAGGCAGGATATCTCTGGCGGTGGTTGACGTGACCGCCTTCGATGACAACGTCTGGCAGCAACTGGAAGCACTGGACAAGTCAAAGATACCGTTTTTTGTAATATCACCGGAGCGTGGGCCTTCGGTGCAGAAAGAAATCCTGAAGCATGGCGCCAGCGGCCTTTTCAGCAAAGGACTCCGCATCAAAGACCTGCTGGAATACGTCCATACGCTGCTCGGTAAATAATACAACTATGGCCAAACTGGATAGTTTTTATGTTAATGATGAACCGCTCTGGTACAAAGATGCTGTCGTCTATGAAGTCCATATCCGTGCCTTTTTCGATAGTGACGGCGACGGCATCGGTGACATTCCCGGGCTGATTAATAAACTCGACTATCTGGAAGACCTCGGCGTCAACACCATCTGGCTGCTCCCTTTTTACCCCTCACCCCTCAAAGATGACGGCTACGATATCTCGGACTACAACGACGTGCACCCGATGTACGGTAATATGACCGACTTCAAGGCCTTCGTGGACGCCGCCCACCACCGGGGTTTGCGCGTCATCACCGAGCTCGTCGTCAACCACACCTCTGACCGACATCCCTGGTTCCAGCGGGCGCGCAAATCACCCAGAGGCAGCTGCTACCGCGATTTCTATGTCTGGAGTGACACCGCGGAGAAGTACCGCGATGCGCGCGTCATCTTCACCGACTCCGAGACATCCAACTGGACCTGGGACCCGGTGGCCAAGCAGTACTACTGGCACCGCTTTTATTCCCATCAGCCGGACCTCAATTATGACAACCCGGCGGTTAAAAAGGCCATCCTCCGGGTGATGGACTTCTGGCTGAAGCTCGGCGTGGACGGGCTCCGGGTGGACGCTGTGCCCTATCTCTACGAACGCGAAGGCACCAGCTGTGAAAACCTGCCGGAGACCCACGCCTTTATCCGGGAGATGCGCGCCCATATCGATAAAAAGTTTAAAAACCGTATGCTCCTGGCCGAGGCCAACCAGTGGCCGGAGGACGCCGTCGCCTACTTTGGCGAGGGCGATGAGTTCCATATGGCCTTTCATTTCCCCATCATGCCCCGCCTCTTCATGGCCCTGCGCATGGAAGACCGCTTCCCGATAATCGATATCCTTCAGCAGACCCCGCCGGTCCCCGATGGCTGCCAGTGGGCTATCTTTCTGCGCAACCATGACGAACTGACGCTGGAGATGGTCACCGATGAGGAGCGGGACTACATGTACCGCGTCTACGCCGCCGACCCCACCGCCCGCCTCAACCTGGGGATCCGCCGCCGCCTGGCGCCCCTGCTCGGCAACGACCGCAAAAAGATAGAACTAATGAACAGCCTGCTCTTCTCTCTACCCGGCACCCCGGTTATCTATTACGGCGACGAAATCGGCATGGGCGATAATTTCTACCTCGGCGACCGCGACGGCGTACGCACCCCGATGCAATGGGGGCCGGAAAGAAACGCCGGCTTTTCCACGACCAACCCGCAGCGCCTCTACCTGCCGCCGATTATCGACCCAGAATACCATTACGAAGCCGTGAACGTGGAAAACCAGTTGAACAACCCGGACTCCCTGCTCTGGTGGATGAAACGCATGATCGCCCTCCAAAAGCAGTACAAAGCCTTCGGGCGGGGCAACATCGAGTTCCTCAATCCGGAGAATCGCAAAGTCCTGGCTTACCTGCGCTGTCATGGCGACGAAACGATACTGGCGGTAGCCAATCTTTCCCACCTGTCCCAGCAGACGCAGCTCGACCTTTCCCGATTTAAAGGTGACCGGCCGGTCGACCTTTTCGGGCGGGTCGAGTTTAACACCATCACCGAGGAACCTTACTATTTTACCTTAAGTCCCTATGCTTTCTACTGGTTTTCGCTTCAGGGCCAGTCGACCGAACTTTCACAGCCGCGTCCCCCGCTCGCTGAAGAGGCCGCCTCGGTGCCGACCGTCACGGAACCGGTGGAGAGCCTCTTCGGGGAAAAGGAAAACTGGTTTATCCTGGAGGCCGTGCTGCTGGACTACGTCAAAGGGCGGCGCTGGTTCCGCGGCAAGTCCCGCGACGCCTGGGTATCCGAAATTCAGGATATTATTCCCCTGCATTTCAACGGGGCGACGGCCTATGTCACCCTGCTGCAGGTCGAGTATCCTGAAGGGGAACCGGAGATATACGTCATACCGCTGATGACGGCCCCGGTCGAGCACGAGGCCGTACTGGCCAGTAAATACGAACACGCGGTCATCGCCCGTTTGAAGCCGCGCGGTAAGAAAAGCGAAAGCATCCTCTATGATGCCATGATGGAAAGCAAGTTCGAGTCTTTCCTGCTTTCCGCGATAACACGCCGCCATAGTTTTAAAGGCAGTTATGGTGAGATAACTTCCCTGCCCACGAAATTCCTGCGCCGGTCTATTACCGGCGGTATAAAAGACCTGGAACCGGTCCTTCTCAAGGCCGAGCAGACCAACACTTCCGTGGTATATGGTAACAAGCTCATCCTCAAGCTCTACCGCGAGCTTGAAGAGGGCATCAACCCGGATGTGGAAATAGGCAGCTTCCTTACGGATAACACCCCCTATACGAATATTGCCCGGGTAGTCAGTTCGCTGGAATACCGCCGCGGCCGTGGCAAATTCATGAGTCTTTCCATCCTTCAGAATTTCATACCCAACGAAGGCGATGCCTGGCAGTACACGCTCGATTCGCTGGAGCGCTACTTCGCCGGCGTGCTATCTCATCCCACCGTGCAGGCCCCGCCCATCCCCCGGAAACACCTGATGTCGCTGCTCAAGGAGCCTCCTTCCCTGGCTAAAGAGACCATCGGCACTTACCTCGCTTCAGCGCAGCTCCTCGGCCAGCGCACCGCCGAGCTCCATATCGCCCTGGCTTCCGGCCTGGAAAGACAGGATTTTGCCCCGGAACCCTACACCCTTACCTACCAGACATCCTTCTACCAGTCGCTGCGAAGCTTCGCCATCAGGACTATGGAACTGCTCCGGAGTCGTCTGAAATACCTCCCGGAAGATACCAGGGCTGATGCCCGGGCCGTCCTCGATGCCGAAAAGGCCATCATTACGCGGTATGACCTGATCCGCCGCGGCAAAATAGCTTCCTCACGCATCCGCTGCCACGGCGATTACCATCTGGGACAAGTGCTCTATACCGGTAAGGACTTTGTCATCATCGATTTTGAAGGCGAACCGGCCCGTTCGTTGAGCGAGCGCCGGCTCAAGCGGTCGCCCCTCCGGGACGTGGCCGGTATGATTCGCTCTTTTCACTACGTAGCCCAGACGGCTTTCAATAAATATATCCCCCTGCTGCCCAAACCGGAGACCGCCCTGCCTCTGCTCGGCCATTGGGCCCGGTACTGGTATATCTGGGTCTCGGCCAGCTTCCTGGACACCTACTTCGATATTATGAAACACACCGGCCTGCTGCCGGATGACCCCGGCCAGTTGAAAATCCTGTTTGACGCTTTCCTGTACGATAAAGCCCTGTACGAGGTCGGCTATGAACTGAACAACCGCCCCGACTGGGTGAAGGTACCTCTCCAGAGCATCTTGCAAATGCTGGCGATAGAAGGGTAAACTGATATTAAATATGACCTCCAGAAAAAAAGGCCCCCCGCCGCTTCAGGAAACCCCGACCGTAAATTCCGTCCGTTACGACGTTTCCCTGTTGACCGACGATGACCTCCATCTCCTTAACGAAGGCACTCATTACCGCCTCTACGATAAGCTTGGGGCTCACCTGCTGAAAGTGGACGGCGCCGCCGGCGTCTATTTCGCCGTCTGGGCGCCCAACGCCCGGGAGGTCTATGTCATCGGCGATTTCAACGGCTGGGACCGCAAACGTCACCCGCTCCACTGCCGGGGGGTATCCGGCATTTGGGAAGGTTTCATTACCGGCCTGGGAGAGGGCACTGTCTATAAGTATTATATCGTCTCCCACCATCGCGGCTATGCCGTGGAAAAAGCCGACCCTCTGGCTTTTTACTGCGAGACTCCTCCGAAGACGGCCTCAATCGTGCGGGACCTGCGTTTCCGCTGGCGCGACCAGGCCTGGATGCAGGAGCGCCACCGGCCTAACGCCCTGGACACGCCCATCGCCATCTACGAAGTGCACCCGGGTTCCTGGCAGCGTGTCCTGGAGGAAGGCAACCGCTACCTGACCTACCGAGAATTGGCCCCCCTGCTGACTGATTATGTCAGCGAACTGGGCTTTACCCACGTGGAGTTCCTGCCGGTCATGGAGCACCCCTTCTATGGCTCCTGGGGCTACCAGACCACGGGCTATTTCGCCCCGACCAGCCGCTACGGCACCCCCCAGGACTTCATGTACCTGGTGGATTACCTGCACCGCCATGGTATCGGCGTTATCCTGGACTGGGTGCCCTCACATTTCCCCAATGACCAGCACGCCCTGGCCTTTTTCGACGGGACGCACCTTTATGAGCACAGCGACCCCCGCCAGGGGATTCACCCCGACTGGAACAGCTACATTTTCAACTACGGGCGTAATGAAGTGCGGGACTTTCTTTACAGTAGCGCCCTTTTCTGGCTGGACAAGTACCACGCCGACGCCCTGCGGGTGGATGCCGTGGCCTCGATGCTCTACCTGGACTACGGCCGGAAATCCGGTGAATGGATACCCAATAAGTACGGCGGGCGGGATAACCTGGAAGCGATCGACTTCCTCAAGAAATTCAACGAAATCGTCTATACGGAGAAACCCGGCGTCCAGACTGTCGCCGAGGAGTCCACCGCCTGGCCGATGGTGTCCCGTCCTACCTACGCCGGCGGCCTGGGCTTCGGGATGAAGTGGGACATGGGCTGGATGCACGATACCCTTGTCTATATCGGGAAAGACCCCATATACCGCAAGTACCACCAGAACGACCTCACCTTCCGCATGGTCTATGCCTTTACGGAAAATTTCGTGCTGCCGCTGTCCCACGACGAGGTCGTTTACGGCAAAGCCTCGCTCCTGGGCAAGATGCCCGGCGATGACTGGCAGAAATTCGCCAACCTGCGTCTGCTCTACGGCTATATGTACGCCCAGCCCGGGAAAAAGTTGCTGTTCATGAGCGGCGAGTTCGGCCAGTGGCGGGAATGGTCGCATGAGTCCAGCCTGGACTGGCACCTGGCGCAGTACACCCGCCATAGCGGCCTGCAAAAGCTGGTGGCCGACCTGAATAGCCTCTATCGCGGCCAGCCGGCCCTGCACCAGCTTGACTTCGAGCCGGCAGGTTTTGAATGGATTGACGCCTCTGACTATCAACAGAGCATTATCAGCTTCATCCGGAAGGGACGTGCGTCAGAGGACATCATCGTAGCGGTATGTAACTTCACCCCGACCACGCACCATAACTATGAAATCGGCCTGCCCCGGCCGGGCACCTGGCAGGAAGTCCTGAACACGGACAGTGCCAAGTACGGCGGGAGCGGCCAGGATAATCCGGAGATATTGCAAACATCGGAGAAATCCGTGCATAGCCGGCCGTGTTCCGTCAGCCT
>CAYWZO010000003.1:0-16602 GCA_964462865.1 uncultured Dehalococcoidaceae bacterium
CGTAATTTAAAGTGGAGAGTAAATCATCAATAATCTTCATCACATTCATCTTAAATGAGGCGCACAGCCTCGAAAGGTTTACTATCAGCCGCAACAGAGCGGCTCGCCACCGACAGATGTCAATCGGTGAATATTTCCACCTCCGCACACGGGGCGTTTTATGTTCCTCTCCTGCGAAGGGCTGCTGGGCACAGGTAATGCGTTTTTCATCGATTCCCTCTTCGCCCGAATCTTCTGCCACCACCACCGAAGCCAGGTCTCCAGGGCCATAGTGACATAATTTCGGATGTGCTACAGGTGGGGCAAAGCTCTGGGGGCTGCTTTATCATTGTTTCAAAAGGTACTTCCCACTCGTGACCGTTACCACAGCGGAAATTGCGCTTCGTTAATTCATAGTTACCACCCTCAATCCTTATCGCCTTTCCGTTGAGTAGAGCATCAGCCATCTTCTGCCGCGCCAAGAGCAATATCCTGGCAAAAGTTGAGCGGGACACATTCATCTTCTGAGCGCAGGCATCCTGCTCAAGACCCTCTATGTCCTTGAGCCGGATTGCTTCAGCCTCCTCAACAGAAAGACGCACCTCCTGAATATCGGCCAGGGGTATGCCCGCAGGCTTAAAATATGTCACCTGTGGTAAAAAATCTACCCGTCGATACAAAGGTTGTCTTCCCATAAATCACATCCTTATTAATTATATTATATGCTCACAATATAATATCTATAATAAATATATATTGGTCATATGCTCATTAAATTCTAACTAATAAACGAACTTTTGTCAACCTTGTCCTGGAATATAGAAGCTTAAAAACTGCTTGCCAACCACGCTCGATATTCCGAGATATTTTTATCCAATTTACAGTCCGTTGTATAATTTAGAGAAGTGATGGAAGCAAAAAAATATCTCTGTAACCAGTGCCAGGAGTTATTCGATTTAATTGAGCCGGGTAATTCAGTTGCAACAAGATGTCCGCGGTGTTCCAGTGGAGATATCCAGGAGCTGATAGCTTGTAATTTGGAAAATGGCCCGCCTCCCTGGGAGTATGTTTGTCAGCAATGCGGCGGCAGGTTTCTCATCAAGGCGCCGCGCGGGCCTTCCGAGGAAAAAGAGATAAGATGTCCCCGGTGTGAAAGCAGGAATGTCAAGTGGTTGGCCACCGCCAGTCAGGTTTGTCCGCCGGGTGGCTGATAACCCTACTTCAGGGCCGTGAGCCCTGTAATTTCCCTAGCTTGTCTTTTCGCCTGAGTTCTCAGATTTCAGATATTTCATTAGCTCTCTGTGGAGCGCCTCCAGGTCTTTATAGGAAAGTTCTCTGGTAATTGTGCCTAGGCTATCTGGTATCCAGAGTACGGGTCGGCCATCCCGGTAAATCACGGTTCCCGGTGTGCCGTACAATATCTCACGCCGACGCTCAATGTTATGCCCAAATTGAGCTGAATCCATCACTATTTTCCCCCAGCCCTGATTTTACCTCACGGTTAAAGTCCTTACCAGATATACCATTCTGTTCCATTTCTCTTCCCGTTACAACTCCAGTTCCAGGCCGGCACCGCATGAAAGGTACTGGCCAGGGAATAAACTCTTAATTTCCGACTTGTACTGGGTACAGTGGCAGGGGCATATCAAAGATAGCCCGTTCAACCGACTGAAATCGCTGAAGCCGTGAAGGCCACCGATTATGCCATAAATTTTGCCGTAGCAGGAGGCCGCACCAAGGATTTCACCAACTCCGGGATGTGAGCAACCCGTGACTACCACTATACCCTTGCTTATTTTTATAGCCAGTGCCTGCTCAATCCCTCGCAGTTCGCCGGTGGAAAAAATGGCATCTGAAATCTGGACTGGTTGGCTGACCGGAATGACCTTTTTCTCTGGTAGCCTTAATGCAAGAGAAGCAGGGACATAAATCACAGCATGCCTGTTTATCTCAAGCACATCGGACATGCCCCCGGTATGGTCATAATGATGGTGGGAGATGACAATTGTGCCTATGCGGCTAGGGTCAATACCAAGCTGTTTCATGTTGCGGAGCAGAGTGCCACCATCGGCACCGGTGTCGAATAAAACCGGCGGCTCATCTTCAGTCTCAATGAGAGACGAAAACCCCCAGCCGGCTCCCAGTCCCGCTTTCAACGCATAATTATCGTAGATAACCGTTATCTTCATTCTACTAATGCCAGTACAGCGGGTAACTCATCCTTTTTGTTTGAGCAATTTGTCTACCCTTCGCAGCAATTCCTGAGGTGTGACCGGCTTCTCAACGTAGTCTTCCGCCTCAAGTTCCATACCCTTGGCAACGGAAACATCGGTCTCGCCCTTCCGTTCTGAAAAGCTGGTCAGCATCATTATCGGAATCCGGCCAAGGTCAGGGTCATTTTTTAGCTCTCTCGCCGTATCGAAGCCATCCTCAAAGGGCATAAGTACATCCAGGATTATCAGGTCGGGTCGCTCGGCCCTGGCAATGGCAAGGCCAAAAACGCCGTCGCTGGCGGAAAGCACCTTATAGTCATGCCGTGACTCCAGGACTGTCTTGGTGGCCGCCACAAAGTCCGGGTCATCATCCACCAGGAGAATCTTGTGGATAAATTCGCCAGCGGGCATTATACCCCCTCTTGTCGAGCTTTCACCTCCAGGCCAAGGTCTGCTTCCTTGATGACTTGGGGCACAAGGTCATCCCATCCCAGGGGCATAATATGGACTCCCTGGCAGAACGGTTTAATCTGCCGGATAACCCTGGCGCTGATTTCCACCGCCTTCTTCTTGCGGTCCTCCTTGGCGGCTCCATCCATCTCCTGGATTATGTTTTCAGGCACGCTGATGCCAGCCACATTGGCATTCATGAACCTGGCCATGGCGGCGCTTTTGAGTATCACAATTCCCGCGATAACGGGCACCTCGAATCGCTGTACCTGATTCATAAAGTGCTCAAACTTCTCCGGCTCGTAAACGGCCTGGGTCTGGAAAAATCTGGCTCCGGCCTCAATCTTCTTCTTCATCTTGATAATCTGCGGCTCCACAGGCTCCGCAGCCGGCGTCACCACCGCCCCCAGGAAAAAGCCTGGCATACTTTCCAGCTCATGACCCGCCATGTCATGACCCTGGTTCAGCGTGCTGGCCGCCTTGAGCAGTTGCACGGAATCGAGGTCATAAACCGGCTTCGCTTCGGTATGGTCGCCCAGGATTGGATGGTCGCCAGTAAGGCACAGCGCATTCTCTATACCTAACGCCCAGGCACTCAGCAGGTCTGATTGAAGCGCCAGCCGGTTACGGTCGCGGCAGGTGAGCTGGAAGACTGGCTCCAGGCCTCGCTCGATTAGCCGGGTGGAAACGGCCAGCGAGCCGATGCGCAAAACCGCACTCTGCAGGTCGGTGACGTTGATGGCTGTTACGTTCTCCCGTAGCATCTCGGCATCGTGCAGGCATTTATCCAGGCTAACCCCCTTGGGCGGCCCGATTTCCCCCGTGACCACGAATCTCCCGCTTTCCAGTGCCTGTTTTAATCTACTCATATCTCCTTCGACTCCTTGTTCAAAATTGATATTGGTCTAGACGTGACTGGCGACTTTCTGTTCGCCGGAGAGGGACTTGAAGGTTGCCTCCCCTTCACCGATGGTGAGGGAACGAGGCCGGCTCCACCGGGAATTATTCTTGGGCGTTCGGTAGATGTCCATCTCATCCAGTCGTCCCAGTTCCCGGAGCCGGTCATAGATAAGCTGCCAGCCGCAATCACGGTTTCTATCCACCTCGCACTTGCCATCCTTGGCACCCCCGCAGGGGCCGTTAAGCAAGCTCTTGGCACAGAGTGTCACCGGGCATAGCCCGCCGGTGTATTCCACGATGCACTCGCCGCAAAGGGAACAGTATTCGGTAATGAAATTGTCATCTACGGTCTCACCCCCGAAGATAGTGTCGCAGCCGGGATGAACCATACCCCCATCAGTAGCATCCATAACGGTATGAAAACCCTGACCGCAGGCCAGAACGAGAAAAGAATCTGCTGCCTTAACCTGTTCGCCAAATTCCTCCTGAAGCACTTGTTTAGTGTTGGAAAGCTTACAGAGAGATATTCCTTTTGGTTGGGGCACACACCACCCAATTACGTTCACCCCTTTTTCCTTCAAACGATCCGCCATTCCCTCAGTTTCGGGTATTCCTCCAGAATGGCATTTAGCGGCGCAGTTGTCGCAGCCGACGACGAACACCCGCTCGCCGGGCTTGAGATACCCCAAAATTTCGTCAATCGGCTTTTGAATTGTTGCGTGCACGGAAATACCTCCTAATTCTTATTGTGCTGACAGGGTGCATTGATAGGTGGTAAAATACAGCAGTATTAAAGTATTTACCAAGATAATTATACCCTACGGGGTATGGTAATATCAATGCTGGCTCTTGGGAGGATGAGACCGCGGACAAACAAGAACAGGGCGAAGTCTCTAAGGACATGCTGCTGAGGCGGCTAAAAAGAGTCGAAGGGCAGCTCCGTGGTATACAGAAAATGATTGCCGAAGACCGCGATTGTGTCAGCATAGTAATGCAACTGGCAGCGGTCCGTTCCGGTGTTGAGGGTGTGGGGGCTCTGGTGCTGAATAATTGTATGAAGCTTTGCTTTTTAAAAGGCCCCGATGCTACCACAAACATTGATTCGCTATCAAAAGCAGTGGCAATCTCTGGACGAGTGCGGGGTGGTGAGAGTAAATAGCATTCCTACGTAAAAAAGCTGACATACGCCATGGAATAATATCGTTGGAGGGATGCCCATTATTAGCCAAACCGGAGCACCAATAAAAAGGGGACAGATTCGCAACTTGTTCTCGTCTTGTTAGATAATTAATAAATAGCCGTTATCAAAGGAACATACTATGCAATTATACGTTGGGGGCATTTCTGACAATGTGACAGAAGCCGAAATAAAAGAGGTCCTCACCGGAGTCTGCCCACCAAAATCAGTCACGATTATCAGGGATATTGAGTCAGGCAAGTCCAAGGGGTTCGCTATAGTGAAGATACCGAACGAAGAAAACGGAGAGGAGGTTATCAGACGCCTCGACGGAACCATGCTGCGGGGAAGAAAAATCATGGCCAGAAGGATGCCGGAAACACTGCCTGGTGAAATGGAATACAGGGAGTGGCTGATAGAACATGCATCTGAAGCGCTGATAAACGCCGGTGTTAGCCAGGGACAGACTGTACTGGACTTCGGCTGCGGTTCAGGTATTTTTACCATCCCGAGTGCCAAAATAGTTGGCAAGAGAGGAAAAGTGTATGCTTTCGAATCCCGCTCCGATCGGTTGGAACGTGTCAGAGAGAAAGCAAAGGAGGCGGCATTAGACAATATTGTAGCTGTCCTTTCGGATAGTCCAAAACCGAGTATAGACTTACCAGATGAATGCATTGATATAATACTGGTGTATGACATGATGCACGTAGTAGAAGACCGGCTGGGATTACTCCAAGAGCTACACAGAGTGCTCAAAGGGGAAGGTATCCTATCAGTATTTCCAATGCATATGGGAACAGGGCATTTTATTGATGTCATGAAGGAGTATGGTCTATTTTACTTAAGAAACCGCTATGGTCCGCCGGGATTCAAAACGGCCAGTGAGGTAATCAACTTTAATAAATGTTAGAAGTCACCTCGTGTAATAGAATTGCATATTATACTGCAATATGGGCACTGGTGGTTCCTTCATCGTTCGTCGGGTACCTTGTCCTATCTCCTTAGCTAAGGAAAGATACAAAAAGCAACAACATACCTGACCAAGCTAGAAGTTCAAATGAAGGAGGTCTCTAATGCAGATACAGCCGCCTTTCATGGTTTCTTACAGCGTTACCACAAAATGCAATCTGAAATGCAAACACTGCTACAGTGAGTCGGTTGAGGAGGCAGCACCTGATGAGCTTTCCACGGAAGAGGCTTTTCACCTCGTGGACGACCTGTCGCGCTGGGGTATCGGTCTTCTCATCATCGATGGTGGAGAACCTTTGTGCCGGGAGGACCTGCTGGATATCGTAAGATATGCCTCCTCAAAGGGCATCAGAACCACCATCGGCAGCAACGGCACTCTCATTGACGAAGCTATGGCAAAGAAAATGATTGATGCCGGTGTGATGGCGGTGGCTATCTCGGTTGACGGCGCGGACGCATTGACTCACGATTCGTTTAGAGGTGTATCTGGAGCCTTTGAGCAGACCCTAAGAGGGATAGAGGCGTGCCGGAATGCCGGCCTGCCTTTTCAATTGAACATGGTCATCCACAAGGACAACTTCTCTCAGTTGGGAGACATGCTTCGCCTGGCGCTGGACCTGGGTGCCAATGCCACCGAGGCTTTTGACCTGGTTGCAGCGGGCAGGGCTAAGCATGAGTGCAAAGAACTGGTTTTAAGCCTTGAGGAGAGGAAACAGGCCATGGAGCAGCTTGCGGAGGCTCAAGAAGACTATCCTATCCTGATAAGAGTGCCAGGTTGCCCAATGTACCCTCTTATTCTTCAGGATAAGAATATCACACCCAAGCACTTTCCAGCAGAGATGCTGCGACGGGTCCCTTACTATGGCAGGGGTTGTGCCGCCGGGATGCCGAAAGGTTATGTAATGGTCCTTTCCAACGGTGAGGTTAACCCATGCATGCTGCTCCAGGTTAACCTGGGTAATATCAGGCAGCAGAGCATAGCGTCTATCTGGGAAAACTCACCGACATTGACCAAACTGCGCCAGAGAGACCTGCTCAAGGGTGAGTGTGGCATTTGCAACTATAAACTTACCTGCTCCGGATGTCGTGGTAGGGCTTATGAAGAAACCGGTGACATGATGGCAACCGACCCTGGTTGCTGGCTGGTTCCGGGATTATCCAAGGAATGAGTGAAGCAGTACGGAAGGCTCCGAAACAGCCAATAAATTACCTGACAAGTTGCGGACAGTGTACCAGAGAATCCCGCGGCAATTACTAGTTGGAATAACGTCACCCAGACTCATAACCCGGGGGCGGGTGAACGCCCGTCCCGGCGCTTTACTGCGGGGTCTCACCGATGTAAGATAAGCACATGAGACGCGGCATCGGGCTGGGACTGGTAATCATCGCCTGCGTCCTGGGATTCCTGACGATAAAAGGCACCCTGCCCTTTATGCCCATGTTCGGCCGCAGCATGGAACCAATGCTTAATTCCGGCAGCCTGCTCATGATTGAGCCCGTTGACCCCAACGATGTCAAGGTGGGCGATATCATCGTCTACAACGTCCCCACCACGGTGCGTGAGTACTATAACTACCCGCCGGTGGTCTCCCACCGCGTGATAGAGGTCAAGACCGTGCCCTCCCTTGGCTTTCGGACCAAGGGCGACAACACCGGCGAAGACCCTTTCACCGTCAGACCGATGGACATCCGCGGCACGGTGGGCCAACAGATATCCTACCTCGGCCTGCCGCTGCTCTTCTTCCGGAGCCAGCAGGGACTGGTATTCGTCATTATCGCCCTCGCGCTGCTGGCCATTTTCCTCTACAGCGACGAGCTGCGGCGCGGCGGCACACTGCTGCACCGGGGTATTTTCGCGCCGGTCATCAACGAGGAAAAGCGCGACAACCTGGTACTGACACGTAAAATAGAAGCGACGGAAAAGGAGATAGACACTACCAGGCAGGCCCTGGAAAGTTTTTCCGCGGCCATCGCGGAATTCGCCCGGCACCTGGCCAGCCATACCGCCGCTATCCAGAGTCTCGCCGAGGCCTCTCAAGAGTTGAAGAGGGGTGCCGCCGAGCAGAGCCGCGTCCTGATAGCCATCGCCGAAAGCATGGCAAGAGCTACGAAAAGGCCGGAGACGAGCGCTCCCGGAACGCAGCCACCGACTACGGAAAAGCCACCACCCCGCCACCCATCCGACTAACCACAAGATAATCCAGGAGGACGAATAACATGGACAAGACACCCCAGGAATTGTACCAGGAAAGAGAAAAAAGGGTCAGCGACGCCATCGAACTAAAGATACCGGACAGGGTCCCCGTCATGCTCGAACTGAGCTATTTCCCTGCCAGATATGCCGGTATCACCTGCGAAGCCGCTTTCTACGATTATGACCGGTGGCTGGATGCTTACCGCCGTTCGGTCCAGGACTTTGCGCCGGACATCGTCTGGGTAACTCCCTTCTTTCCCGGCAAAGTCTACGAGATTCTCGACCCCAGGCAGATAAAATGGCCGGGGCACGGCATCGACCCCCATCGTGCACACCAGTTTATCGAAGGGGAATTCCTTAAGGCGGATGAATACGATGCCCTGATGGAAGACCACACCGATTTTTTGTTGAGATGTTATTTGCCACGAATATACGGGGCGCTGGAGCCTTTCAGCAAGCTGCCGCCCTTCTGGATGACGACGTTCAGCCACCGGGACCTGCCTGAACTGGCTGAAGCGCTGGTCTCCCCGGAAATCTACGGCGCCCTGGAAAAGCTGCTGGAAGCCGGACGCGAGATGGCCAAATGGAGCGCCCAAAGAAAGGCCTTCGGGGAAGAAATAGAAAATCTGGGCTTTCCTCTGCACGGCGCACGCGGGGCGCATGTTCCTTTCGATATCCTGTCATACCATATACGCGGCATGCAGGGGATGTACCTGGACATGTTCCGCCAGCCTGAGAAACTGATTGAAGTCTTTGACAATTTAATGCCTATTCAGTTAAAAAAATCTGTTATGTATGCCAAAAAAGCAGGCAGGAAGAGGGTCTTCTGGGCACTCCACCGGGGGGCTGATTGCTTCATGTCAAAAAAGCAATTTGAAAAATTTTACTGGCCTTACGTGAAAAAAATCGTCCACACGCTGATAGATGAAGGACTGGTTCCCTGCCTTTTCCTCGAGGGCGATTATACCTCCCGTCTGGAATATTTCCTGGAACTGCCCAAAGGAAAGGTCATGGGCCGTTTTGATTGCTCTGACATTAAGAAGGCCAAAGAGGTCCTCAACGGGCACATGTGCATCATGGGGAACGTGCCTTCCTCCGTTTTGGCGACCGGCACACCTCAAGAAGTTGAAGAATACTGCCGGATGCTCATCGATGTGGTCGGTAAGGGCGGGGGACTTATCGTGGCCCCCAGGAGCTCGATAGACGACGCCAGGCCAGAAAACGTTAAGCGAATGGTGGACTTTACCAAGGAGTACGGCAGATACAGCTAGTCTATTCCCGGCGGGAGACGGTACACGCTGACGGCGTTATCATGGAACAACCGGCGGCGCTCTTCCGGCAAGATGTCTTTTGACAGGCGTTTAAAAGCGTTCCAGACAATAGTGTAAGAATACGACCTTTTATCCACCGGGAAGTTGCTTTCGAACATGCAGCGGCTGACGCCGAACCGCTCGAGGCACCAGGAAAAATAAGGCGTGATAGCTTCGGCCAGATGGACCGAATCCGGCGGTCTGGGACGCTCATGCCACCCGAAGCCGAATAGTTCCATACCAAACCCACCCAGCTTGACATAGACATTAGGGCATTCCGCCAGCGCTGCCATCCCCTGCTTCCAGTCCTGGAACGCCGCCTGACGCTGACTGGCGTAGGGACCAATGCCCAGCGGCCCTCCCACATGGTTAACGATAATCGGCGTGTCAGGGAACGCTCCGGCCAGGTCGGCCAGCTCCATCAACTGGGGATGAAATAACCAGGCGTCAAAACTCAAGCCGTACTTTTTCAAACAACTGAATCCCTCGCGGAACTTTGCATCCAGCAATATACCCGGCTGCATTTTCCGCCGGGACCTGATTTCCGGGCTGGCGTCCCAGGCGGTGGTATACCGGATGCCGCGGAACCGGCCCCGGCCGGCGGCGATATGTGCCTCCAGCACCGGGGCTACGGCCTCACCCAGAGTAAGGTCGGCGAAACCCACTATCCCGGCGGCGACTCCGGTCTTTACCGGCTGTCCGGTGGCCTGCCGGGCCGTGACGCCGGCCACGTACTCCGTTTCGCCGACGGGCTGCATCTCCGGGGGTCCGCCTAACCGGGGCATCAACCGGGACTCGACAAACACCGTCCGGACGATGCGGTGACCGCCGGAGATATCCTGCAAAAAGTCCTCGAGGATATAATTTTCGTCGGCTTCGTACCACAGGTGGTGATGCGGGTCACAAATGGGGATATCAGGCTCCAGCGGGTTTTCAACCGTTAACGCCAGCCAGGCGCCATGTTCGGTATAGATATCATCCTCCCTTTTACCCGGTCAACCGGGCGTGGCTTACTTTTTAAATTCGTTTTTTCCCGGTAATTTTCTAGTGCTCCGCCATTTCCGGGTAGATTCCGAAGTCAATCCGGACATGCAGCGGGATACGTACGTCAACGGCTACCTCCGGGCAAACAATCTCACAGACGCAGCAGACCCGGCATTCACGGGCGCGGGCTACCGTGGGCCTCTTTTTTTTCTCATCCCAGCCGAACACGTCCATGGGGCAGCTTTCATAGCACTCGCCGCAACCACTACATAAACTGTAATCGACTATCGGGCCGTAAGGAATCTCTGGCATATCAGTTCCCTCCGTTACTCCGTTCTTTCAATTTCATATTTAGCTTTACCCGCCACCTTCTGGACGGTAACCAGCGTATTCTTCCAGTGCGCATCATCCTGCCGGGGATAGTCCACCCGGTAGTGGCTGGGGACATCGCGGCTCTCCGTCCTTAGCAGGGAGAACCGGGCGTGCAGGTCGGATATATCAACAATGTCCCGGACTTCAAGGGCGCGCATCAGCTCGTGCGGGTTGCTGGCGGACAGGGCCGGAACGAATTTCTCCCTGACCACCCCCATTATCTCGGCGGCCCGCTTTAACCTCGGTTCAATCTTGTGCAGGCCGATATAATTCATGTTGATTTTCCGGACATAGTCCTCCAGCTCCAGGGGGTCTACGTCTCCCTTATGCTCCAGTGGCGCGAAAGCGCGCCTTTTTTCCGCCTCCACCTGCTCGACCGGCCCACCGTCAAACACGGGTTTCTTGAGCTCCGGCGCCAGCTCTCTGACGTGGTCGCCGACGATGAAACCCCAGACGATAGCCCGGCTGCCGTTGTCCCCGAGCCCGCAACTTGCATCGCCGGCCACGAACAAATTCTTTAATGAAGCTTCAGCATGTTCCGTCACCGGCAGGACACCACCGTGGGTTATCCCGTTGAGAAACGGCCTGACTTCCACCGGGGCCCCCTTTTTCATGCCCCCGGCCAGCTTGTGCAGCTTCAGGGCGCGGGGGTACTCGGTGGCCGCCGTGAAATAACAGCCGACAATCGCTTCGTTCACCTCCGAACCCCGTTCGAAGGTGAAAACATCCCTCTCGATGGCCGGAGTCTCCATGTCGGGCTGAAAGGCATTCCACATGCCCACAATCTCACCTCTGGAGTCTTTCAGGTTCCAGTACCAGCCTCCTCCGACGCCGCTGGTGGTACAGGCACCGGCGGCCACAATGCGGACGTAAATGAATTCCAGGTTGCTCAGCTTGGCGCCGGCCCGGTAGGCCGCGGCCACACCGCCCCCATGATTGCCGGGGGAGGTGCGACTGAAAAACAGGTTATTGGGGAACGGGGCGTAGGGGTACAGGTATAAGCGCCGTATCCCTCCAGTAGCCAGCAGCACGGTCTTCGCTTTAAAGACCAGGAACCTGCCCGTGCGGGTATTTACCCCGGTAGCACCGACCACTGTGCCGTCTTTAGTAATCAGGCCGGTCAGCAACGTCCGGCTGAAGACTCTAGCGCCACTCTTGAGCACCGCCGCTGCCAGCTTATCCTTGAGGTCGGTGCCCCGGTAAAGAATCCAGTCGGCCTCGATCTTACCGTCGGCATTAGGTACGGGCCGGTGCCAGTGGGGCCAGCCCGGTACCGGACTTTCCTGCCTTATCTTGAGGGTACCGTCATCCTCGAGTACCCCCACCCCGATATCTTCCAGAGCTACCAGTGCCCTGGCGTAATTCCTGGCCTCGTTCACGGCCAGTTTCCAGCTGATACCGCCGCCGCGTATCCTATCAGGGCCGAACGTTTTGGGTCGCTTGAGCACGTCCTCCGGAGGAAATCCCTTGGGTAAAGGGTGCTTTATCATATTCTGATAATACTCGGGGCGCCAGTCGGAATGGTCGTCCACGCCAATGGAATCGCCGCTGTATCGCAGGGACGACCTTTCCATTAAGGCGACGCTGATGTTGCCTTTTCGCCGCGCCCGGAGGGCCGCCATGCAGCCGGCCAGGCCGCCGCCGACGATTAAAAAATCCGTCTCGATAACTTCGTCAGCCAGTTGTGCCAATCTTGTCACCATGGCGCTTATACCTCCTCCCCCATCAGTCTTTGCAGGGTCCGCCGGTATTCATCAGCCGGGAGGCTGACGCAATAGAAGGCATACATCTTTTGCAGGTCTTCATAGGTAATCGCGGGGGCGCTGTAGAAGTGGAGCCGGAAACAAAATTCCGAGCAGAAAGTATGCCTCTTGCCCCTGATAACCTTGGTTACGGTTTCGGCTTTGATAGGCCGGCCACAGTATTCACATTGTTTTGCGTTACTCATCATAACCCTCCCCGGATAATTCTATCAAAAAACAGGCCAAGGAGCCCCGGTGATCAGGGTCTCTTATATCCAAAACCAGTTATTAGCCAGACACGCCCGGTGTGGTGGCCAATAAAAAGTTGATTTCCGGGCAGGAGGAAGGCAAAATGACCGCGCTTACAATGTACCTCTAAGCCTGGGGTCAAGGGCGTCTCTCAAGCCATCCCCCACCATATTAAAGGCGAAGACAACCAGCATTACGGCCACGCCGGGCGCGAAAGAGAGCACCGGATTGGTAAGCAGGTAGCGATAGCCATCACTGACCATAGCGCCCCAGGCGGCGCCGGGAGGCTCGATGCCGACGCCAAGGAAGCTCAAGCCGGCCTCGGCCAGAATGGTGGTCCCCAGCATCATCGTCATGAGTACGATAAGCGGCGGGAAGCAGTTCGGGAGGATGTGCGCCAGCATGATGCGTAAATTACTGGCGCCCATGGAGCGACCGGCCATAATATATTCATTTTCCTTGGCTGAAAGCACCTGGCCACACATCAACCTGGTATACCCCGGCATCAGGCCGATACCGAGGGCGATCATCACGTTTTTTAGCCCGCTGCCAAGCATGGCAGCGATAATCAGGGCCAGGGCTATCATGGGGAGGGACATAATGGCGTCCATCAATCTCATGATAATGACGAAAGTCGTGCCGCCGAAGTACCCGGCAATCAGTCCCAGCGTCATGCCGATGGTCGCCGCGATACCGACGACGACAACACCGACCAGCAGTGAGGTTCGTGTACCGTAGATGACGCGACTAAGAGTGTCTCTACCGAGGATATCAGTCCCCAGCAGGTGTTTCGAACTGGGTTGTTGCAGACTTTCTGACAAATTCTGCTTATAGGGATCGTAGGGGGCCAGCAGAGGAGCCAGAATAGCCGCCAGAATCAGTAAAATAATGACGGCGAGACCAAAGACCACTATTTTGCGGTTGAGCAGCACCCTGCGGAAGCGCCGGATTTCGCTAACACGCGGTGGAGCTTCCGCGAAATTTCCAGGTAACTCTTCCTGTTTTGACATAATTAAGTAACACCTTACCCGTACCTGATTCTGGGATCAAGCCAGCCATAAGAAATGTCCACCACGATGTTGGTCAATACCACGATCATAGCCATAATAAAACCAACCCCCTGTACCACAGGATAATCCTGGGCAAAGACAGCATCCACCAGCAGTCTGCCCACGCCGGGAATATTAAATACCGTCTCGATGAGCACGGAGCCTCCGAAAATATGGCTGACCTGCAGGCCAATTAAGGTAATAACCGGAATGAGGCCATTTTTTAAAACGTGCCTGATTACAACATAGCGCTCCGATAGCCCTTTGGACCAGGCAGTCCGGACATAGTCATGCCGGATTACTTCGAGCATGCTCGATCTGGTCTGGCGTGCTTCGGACGCCAGTGGTAAAACACTCAGGCAAAGAACCGGCATAATCAATTGCTGCGTGCTTAACCAGAAGTCCTCGAACGGACTGGTATAACCCTGTATTGGTAATAAGTCCGTATACAGGCCGAAGAAATAGATCAACAACACACCCAGCCAGAAATTGGGGACACTGATACCGAAATTGGCGATTGAGGTGGCCAGGGTATCCACCCCTTTGCCCCGCCGTAGCGCCGACACAAGACCCAGCAGAATACCAAAAACGGAGGAAAAAATTACGGATAGTATCCCCAGATGAGCGGTCACCGGAAACCGTTCCAGCAGCAGCGTTCCCACCCTATCATTATAGACAATCGATTTCCCGAAATCGCCGTGGAATATGCCGCCCATCCAGTCGAAATACTGGAGAGGCATGGACTTATCAAGCCCGAACTCAACGCGAAGTTCCTGGAGTTGTTCCTCGGAAAGGACTTCTATATCGTTCTCGGTGATATAAAGCAGAAGGGGATCGCCGGGGAGCAGACGCATCATCAGGAAGACCATGACACTTACTATTACCAGGATAACAACACCCTGAAACAGTCGGCGAATAATATATGCACTCATATCGGCTCTAACTAAAGTACAATCGCTTGGGTATGCCAAGGTCTAACCCGGAAAAGCTGGGCATCTTGTATTTAGGTGTTGCTTATTTATATCAACTGGGAACATGCTCCAAATATTACATGTGGCAATGTTCCCAGTTGATTTCCTTTCTATTACCGCTGAGATCCCGTTATTGAGGGCGGTAAAATTACTGCTCTATCCAGGCCTCTTCCGGCCGGTATTCAGCCATACCGTATTCATGCAGGTCGAAGTGGACTCCGGGAGCCGTGGCCTTGAAACTTGAAGGCGCCACAATCGGAACGGCAATCAGGTACTCGTCTATCATTAATTTCCCAAGCTTCATAAACAGCTCTTTATATGTCTTCATATCCTTAGCTTCGGCGGCTTCAAAGTACAGGGCATCATAGTCTTCAGGGATCCAGATGCTTTCGACAGAATACCTCTGCGCGATACTGACCATCTTGGTCCTTAGCGATGAAACCGGGTCGATTCCCAGGGCGACGGCCACATATATATGCACCATGTGGTCACGCCAACCTTCCATAACGTGTGCATTGAAAGCACCCCGGTCAGTGGGTTTCAGCTTGGCATTGATGCCGGCTTCAGCCAGGTAACCCTGTACCGCGCCATAAGTGTCCTTCTGAGAAGTTGAAGTTGATTCATACCATAACTCGGTATCGAAGCCGTTGGGATAGCCCGCCTCCGACAGGAGCTGTTTGGCCTTGGCCAGGTTGTAGGGATAACCAACGATATCCGGATTGTAAGCAATGTTTTTCTTGGGGAACCACTGGTTAACAGCCTCATAGAAGCCGTGTCCCAGTGCCTTGGCTATGGCCGCATTGTCAATAGCATAGGCGATGGCCTGACGTACCCTGATATCATGAAAGTGGGAGTCAGAGTGATTGCTATCCATGGCCAGTCCGTCCACTGAGCCCGGAGATACGGAGATATTGAATCCTACCTTGTCCAGGCCGGCCACATCATTCACGCTGACTTCTCTTATTACATGCGCATCGCCGGCTTTTAAGACTGCCACCTGAGTTACAGGATCCGCAATAAAGAGAAACTCAATACCGTCAAGATAGGGCTTGCCCTTCTGCCAGTAATCCGGATTTCTTGCGTACTTTAAGGAAACGTCGCGCTTGTATTCGACGAACTTGAACGGGCCGGTGCCCACCGGATAGAATGTGGCAGCTTCACCCATTGTTTCTATAGCATGGGGCGATACCATATATCCCGAAAGCGACATCAATCCGAGTAGAAAACCGCTGTCATAGCGTGAAAGATTTAGCCGAACCGTGGAATCATCAATAATATCAACCGATGTCACCGGCTCCAGCTCGGCCCGGGCGCCCGTCTTGTGCATCTCAAGATTAAACTTCACCGCAGCCGCGTTGAAATTGGTCCCGTCGTGGAACTTGATACCCTTTCTCAAATGCAATGTGAGCGAGAGATAATCAGCCGACCATTCGAAGCTTTCGGCCAGTTCGCCAACAGCCTCATCCGCATTTTGGGGATTGCGATTAATTAGATACTCTATCGCAGGCCTCATATAGAGAACAGCGCCAGGGGTATAAGCTTTGCCGGGGTATCCAAGGTTGGTGATGCCCGGGTTACAAATTACTTTCAGGACACCGCCGTATTGTTGTGGTCCGGCCGGCGTTGGTGTAGGCGTACTATATGGTGTTGCGGTGGCAGCAGTCTTAGTAGTCGCAGGGGCTGATGTTTGTGTTGGAGTGAGTGCGGGTGTTTGTGTTTGGGTTTGCGCTGGTGTGGTTGACGGGGTTGCTTCACAGGCGATAATAGCTAAAAGTGAAGCCAGGATCAGCGCTAAGATGAAGTAAAACTTCATTTTATGGAGCATGTGTTTGACCCCCTTTATTGGAAATTCGAGCGTTTTTTATTATTCTATTTAGAATGCCCTCCCTCCTCTCTTCTTTGAATTATTAATCTTAAGAAATTTTTGCGCCCTTTGTCAAGCTCTGATTTCACTTTAAAAACCAGTAGAAATCGGAAACTTCAGGAGACAGCCCATCCCGTGATGAAAAAACATGTGTATAAATAACTACTCTCCTTAGAGAC
>CAYWZO010000003.1:16612-61255 GCA_964462865.1 uncultured Dehalococcoidaceae bacterium
TCCCCTAAGGCTCATCATTCCGGTTATTTACCACCCAGGCGTTAAAGCGCAGGCCGGAAGCCGGGTCATAATCTCTGGTGAAAGCCGCCGGGTACTGGTTTTTCCAGGCTTCCATTTCTGCCATGTTTACTCTTGCCACCTCCACCAGAAAGCCGCTGGTTGCCTGGCCGACACAGTTCCTGGAGGTGGTATTGTGGGGGCTGATGAGGTTAATGGCGCCTCCCCGGTCCAGCTTGCCAGGGATGATATTATCAACCCGCGCGCCATGGTCCATGGAAACGGCCCCGGGTCTTATCCTCTCCCAGACACGGGCCCCGGCTAGTACTACGCCGCGCTCGTTAAATACTTTAAGGATATCGCCGTCTTTGATACCCCTTTTCCGGGCGTCTTCGGGGTGAATCCAGAGGGGCTCATACAGGTAACCGTCCCAGCCTTTGACTTTGCAGGTCAGTATTTCCCTGGTCCAGCTGATATCATCACACTGGGCGTGAGTACGCCATCGGCCGTGGTTGGACATCATCAGCAGGGGAAATTCCCTGGCTCTGACGCTGGAAAGTCGTTCATCGTGTGTTGGCCCTTTTTCAATCCATTTGGGTAGCGGTGGTCTTTCCTCATCCCCGGGGAATTGTCTGGCCAGTCTTTCGGAATAGAATTCAAGCTTGCCCGAAGGCGTCGGCAGCGGATTTTTTCCCGGGTCCTGGTAGAACTTTAGCAGACCTGGCGGGTCGTCTTCCCAGTCCCGCGCCGTGGGGAAGACGAAGTAACCTTTTTCCTGGAATTCTTCCCAGCTGATGTAACCCGAAAGCTCAAAAAAATCATAAAAATACTTAATCCACTCGTCTACCGTCCTTCCCTCCGAGACCTCTTCATACATACCCAGCTTTCTGGCTATTTCAAGGACAACCTCGTAGTCGCTCCTGGATTCACCGATGGGTCTCATGGACTGCTTCTGGAGCGCGATGCTCTGGAAATAGCCGCCGCCGACCACGCTGCTGTTGGGCACGATGTCGTCCACCTCCAGCGTGGTGTTGGCGGGGAGGACAATATCGGCCATGAGGCAATCGTTTTCCAGCCACGGGTGCTGGGCGACGATGCATTCTATTTTGGGGCTGCGCATGGCCTCAATAACCTGGTGGCCGTAGTTCCAGCAGGTGGTCCGGCAGGGGCTGTCCGTCCATATCATGTGTATTTCCGTGCCGCCCTGCTCCTTCGGGATGGGATAGGTGTATTTTACAAACTGGTCTTCCACCAGCGCCTCGATGGCGCCGGAGCAGTAAAAATCGAGCGGGGGATTCAATATCGCATCATGGATAAGTGTCTTGGGGATAATCTGTCTGGCGTCCAGGAACCCGCCCTGAACCCTCATATGAAGCAAAGGAAGCCTGATGGGTTCTTTGGTCTTCCTCATCATATGGGCCGCTTCGGTGACTCTCAACGTAATCCGGGGAGGCGCATCAGGGCGGGGCATGCCGGAAAGGGATATCTGCGCCTGGTGGACTCCCGGCTTGCCGAGTCCCTGCATACCCAGCATGATGCATTCTAATCTGGCAGGTTCATGGGAATATGGCCCGCGTATATAAGAGCCGCCGTAGTAATGGGCGATTGACGTCGTATTGGCGGCAAACTGCCGCGCCAGGGCCTTAATCGTCCACTCGGGGACGCCGCACTTCGGCGAGGCCCAGGCCGGTGTCTTGGGCACACCGTCTTCCCGGCCCAAAATATAGTCTTCGACTTTTTCAAATCCGACGGTGTGCGTCCTGACATACTCTTTATCGTAAGTGCCCTCGGTAATCCAGGTATAAATTATCGCCAGCTGCAGCGCGGCGTCCGTGTTGGGCAACACCGGTATCCATTTATCGGCGTGGACGGCGGCGCCGTAGTTAAGGTCGGGGCAGATATAAACCTGCCTGATGCCGATTTCCGCCCAGAAATAACACAGGCGTGTGGCGGACTGGCCACTGAAGCCCCAGGGGGTCGTCTCCGGGTCGCACCCCCAGAACAGCACCATATCGCATTGCTCGGTCATGTCCTTCACGATATTGGCCGAAGGGGCCATCAGACCCACGGCGCCTTCTCCCCAGACGTGCTTGGCGCCCCAGAACCATCCCTCCCAGCTGTCCGGGTTCCTGGCCTGCTGCGTGAAGCCTCCCATTTTGTCAAGGAGCAGGAGCGGCTGCCCATGGGCGGTATGGATTACCTTGCACTCGCCGTGGCCGTCAATCTGCGCCAGTATCGCCAGAGGACCATATTGCTGATGCACCCTCTTTATCTCGCCGGCAACGATGCTGGCGGCCTCGTCCCAGGAGATACGGCGATATTTACTTTTTCCCCTGTTTTGCGTATTCCTCTCGCCCGCGGGGTCCCAGTCCACCCTTATCAAGGGATATTTTATGCGGTTGGGCGAACAGGCCCGCTTTTTATAAGCGAGCGCGAAAGGCGAGGGATGAGATTTCAGAACCGGTTCAAAGAACTTGCCCCTGGCTTTAATCTTCCAGAGATTAAACTGCTTCGGGTCATATTTTTCATCGAAGTGCAGGGGCCTTATCCTGATTATTTTACCCGCCTTATAATCCACCGAGCACGGCGCCCCACCATAGCCGCCGGAAAGACCCAGTGCCTTGATGGTTGTTTTTTCAGGTTCTCCCGGGGGTTTCATACGTATATATTCTTCCTTCAGCTCAGATTCCGGTTTATTTTTACGCCTGATATCCAGGCCTTGACGTCCGGCCTATTCCAGCTTCATAAACTCCCGGCTCTGCAAGCTGATATCGCCCCCGGAAACATAGGTGCCGATGATATTTCCTTTCGTAATGGGCAACAGCAGGTGCGAAGGATATCTTGCGTTATGGTACACCGTAATCGTGTTGGGGGTCTGGGAACAAAGGTGCTCGTGCCCCACCTGGTAGAGATTTTCCGGGGCGTCGTCGGCGCTGCTGATTTTCAACACTATCCGGTGCCCCGCCTTGAACAGGTTGGCCGTGGGATTCATCACGAAGGAAAATTGATATACCTGGCCCGGCACCAGGGGCCGGGGATGGGTATGCTTTTGGACCGGAAGCCATGGCTTGGAAAGGGCCGGGTCAAGCTCGCGGTGGGAAGCTTTCAGGTAACCCCGGGTCAGGCAGATCTCCTTGCCCTCGGCATCGGCATCCCAGAGGCCGATAAAGAAATTGGTGTCCGTGCCCCGGCAGGATGCGTAGAGGTTCATTATCACCGGGCCGGCGATTTCCGTGTTTTCCACCATGGGCGCGGAAGAGTACTTCAGGCTGCCGCGATTGTCCGGGGCGTCATCATAAGAAGCCGATTCCGCTTCGGGCCACGGCTCTATCTCGCAAAGGCTGCGGTTTTCGTGGAGGTTGAAAGGAATCCACTTTGTGCCGGGAACCGGAAAGTCATCGGCCATCAGCCAATCGTTGGAGCCCTGGACGAACAGCTTGACGGCAGGCTCGTCCATGATGCCGGTATCGATGCCTTTCAGCCAGTAATCGAACCACCTTAGCAGTTCCCACGATAGCTGGTAAAAAGGCCGGTCCGTATAGCTGGGCGGGAAGAAGAGCAGCTTCTTGGGTATTTTCAGGTCAGGCCAGTAATAAAAGACACTGGGACGGTGCCCGGCGGCGCCGAGATAGGCGGGCACTTTAATCTTTTTAAAGTCCATCCTGGCGCCGCGCTCCAGCCAGTATTTGTCGATGGTAGGACGTAAAACGATGTCCAGATAATTGGCGTTCCCCAGCTGATAAGGGTTTTTCAGGGCCTCGACAATCTCCGGGGCACTGCTGATATCTTTATCTGTCAGAGCTCGTTCGAGAAGCTCCTCGTATTTTTTCTTACCCAGCTCTTCGAGGAGGGTGCTCTTCTCGTTATTAATGTCAAAGTTAACCAGGGAGACCAGCCACCGGAGGAACCCTTTCTGAAGGACACCGCCGGGCCACCAGAAATGCCGGTAGTTATCCCAGAAAGTGCCGATGGGCGCGATGGCCTTGAGGTGCGGCGGCTGGAGCATGGCGACCATCGGCTGATGAGCGGCATAGTAGCCCAGACCCACCATGCCGACATTCCCGTTGCACCAGGTTTGTCCGGCGGCCCACTCGATAATTTCATAGATATCCCGGACTTCCCTGGGACTCATGTACTGGTAGACGCCGCCGGACCTGCCCGTTCCGCGTACACTCCCGATTATAACCACATAACCACGGCGGACGAAGAAATCTATCGAGGGGGCTTCCAGAGTAGCGTCGGCCGTACCGCGAATGCGCCGGGTCCGGGTGGCCGCCGGCCAGACACGTTCCGTTTGCATTTCTTTATTGAAGGTGGCAATCGATACCAGGGCCGGGAACTTCCCCCGGCCGCCCGGACGGAAGATATCGACGTCTATTTTAACGCCATCACTCATGGTGATAAGCGTGTCGGGTCCCGGGATAATCTCGTATTCTCTTTTGGAAATCTTGCCGGTACCGATGATAGCATCCATGAAACACCCCCTGTTATATCTTTGGAATATGTTTTATTTCACCACGGCGTCAGGCGGCGCGCGCCGTGCGGAGCTTTGCTCTTTTTTGGTAATATAATCCGGTCAGATTTTCTGGATGTTCATCACGATACTTTCGCCCGCCGCGGCGTCCCGTTGCATTTCCATGAGCTTTGACCTTTCCACGAACCAGAAAAGGGTCATGATGGTCTTCTTCCTTCCTTTTTCCATATCGGCACCGACTTTGAGGTCGGCTTCGCCGAGCCCTTCCAATGTCACCTTGACACTTGAGTCTTCCTCGGCATCCGTGAGCACCTCGATAGGCTTGAACCTGTCATCAGCGCTAAACAGCGAAAGTAAACTCTCCCTGTCTCCCTTTTTAACGTTTTTATTTAACTTAAGCTCTACGCTGCCGAATTTCTCCATCATTTACCCTCCCTCTCAAGCACTATTACACCGGAATTAATGTTATTAATCCGCCAGGTTGTACCCGGTGCCGTTTTAATTGTGATATTCAGGCGGCAACATATAGGTTTTGGTGTCGCTCCAATCGTACCGGGCCCTGACCGTCTCATCCCTGGTGAAAATGGAGACTATCTCCCAGAGCACCCCGTTCATGCTCCTCGGGTGGATAAAGAAAAAGTAGTTCCCGTTTCCCTTATTAATATTAAGGGCAGGTTTCGGGTCGACCAGAGAAAAACCCGCGTCTTCCAGTTGCTGATAATATTCGTGGACTTTATCCCGGGTAACATAGGCGGCCAGGTTATGGTACATTCCTTTGACGCCCCTTTTTCGCATCACCTTGTTAATCGGCCCTTCCGGATTGATGGCACGATATACATTGATTCCTTTGCTTTGAGCAAAGCCGAACCTGATGGGAATGAAGATATTACCGCGCCCGTCGTCAACCTGGCCCGGTTCCAGGGTAAAGATATCGCCGGTGTCAACCGCCTGCCTCGAAAGAATACTGGACCAGATTTCACGTTGTTTTCCGGATTCTTCCACCGTGACCATCACGCTGTTTAGGACCACCCGCGGCCGGATATATTCCTCGGTGATATTTACGGTCTCGACCTTTTTCGGCGTATCCAGATAGCTGGTGTTTTCCCAGCTTTGCAGGCCGTGGTAACACTTGGTACCGAACTGCATCGGTACGCCCTGTTCCCCGCTACCGTCCAGCCAGAAAACGGCCTCGCTGAATCTTCCCAGGTAGGCCAATTTTTCGGACACCGGCCGGCCTTCATCTTGGAACCGGCGGTAAGTCTGCTCAAATTCATCCTGCTCCAGCTGAAAGGTAAGATGATGGATTCCTTCTCCGTTGACCTGAAGAAATTGCCCCATTCTGCCGGTCGAACCGCGCGGCGTATATATCCCCAGGTGCAACGGTTGCGTCTTGATATAATACCCATCGATTATTTCAGAACCATCGTCCAGCCCTTTGAGTTTAAGCACTTCCTGGATATTGTTGGTGCCGAACAATTTTAAATAGGATATACAGGCTTTATCCGGGTCTCTTACCACCAGGTTGATGCTGCACATATCCATAAGTCTGCCTCCCTTGATAGTCCAGAAGGGAATCTTCCCCTGTTGCTATCGAAATAAACTTATTGGAATCACGGATTAATCAAGCGACCGTGTTTAACGACATTACTTTATGGCTCTCAATCTCGTACATGTTGGGAAGCCTCTCCGCCCAGACATCGAACAGCCTGACTTCACCCGGGGCAATGTCTTTAAATATCCCTGTCGATTGGCCGAGAGGATTACCTGATTCGTCGTAGAATTCCACTACTATTTCAGCGCTGACGGGAGCGGTACCGAGGTTCTTCACGGCTCCCTGGACTGATTTAGGCCCCATCGGGGGATAAACGATGCTGTGACGCAATATCTGTAACTTTCCGTCCGGCGATACGATAGCTTCAGCCATACTGGTCCCTCCTTATTGAATCGGCTTTAATTAGTAGATTGACCTTAACACTTTCGCGGCCATCCGACAATCCAGGCCAACTACTCTCAAGATTATACTACGTATCCTTTTGAAGTGGTATATCGCCCAAATTTATGTCTTTTTCCGTACTGATTTTGTCTATTGTTTTACTCTGGTAACCTCTGGTCTCAATCTTCAGCGAATAATGGCCCACCCCCAGATTTTCCAGCCAGAAATCACCGAATCCATCGGTGGTGGCTGTAAAGGTCTTACCTTCGCCGGTCAAAGTGCAGGCGGCCCCGACGATAACCCGCTTGATATCAGGGTCATAAACGGTTCCCGCCACGAACCTCCCGGGAAAGTTGAGATAGTACACCCTCGGCTGCGTGCCGTATTCCGGATGCAACACCCCGGCTTTCGCTATCAGGTCTTTAGCCTCGACTTCGTCCACCAGCCGCAACGCTTCGGTGGGGCAGGAATCGGCACACCTGGGTTGTTCCCAGCCTTCGCGGTCGAGCAAATGGGCGCAGCCGGTGCATTTCTGGGCCAGGTGAAGGTTATCGTTGTAATAGATGCAGTTATAGGGACAGGCGTCAATACAGTTGCGGCAGCCGGTGCATTTTCCGGGGTCGATGATTATGAGGCCATCCTGTCTCCGGTAGATAGCCCCTTCGACGGGGCAGGCCGCCAGGCACGGGGCGTTCCTGCAGTGCATGCAAAGCACCGGCGTATAAGACACGCGGACCTTAGGCAGCGTCCCCCTTTCCTCCTCATGGACTTTCAACCAGAACTGGCCGGTATCCGGTTGAGGTTTGGCGTACGGGGTCCAGTCGTTGCCACAATGTTCGTCCTTACAGGCCACCTGGCAGTTATAACAGCCGCTGCATCTAGAAAGATCAATCACGAATACTTTCATTATTTGCCCACCTCCTTTTCATCAGCAATCCAGGCATCAAAGTGCAGACCGGTATACGGGTCATAATCCCGGGCAAAGGCCTCGGGATAGTCCCGGCGCCAGGCGTCCATTTCCACCGGGTCGACCTTCTCGACCTCGACCAGGAAGTTATTGGTGGCCTGCCCGGTACAATTCTGCGAGTGGATTCTATCCGGCGATATCAGGTTATGGTTGCCGCCGCGGTCAAGCCCGAAGGAGATAATCTCGTCGGTCCTGGCGCCGTGGTCCTGCATGATGGCGCCGGGGATAACCCTCTCGGTGACGTAGGCCGCGCCGAGGACCGTGCCCCTCTCGTTATACAGCTTGACTAAATCATGATGCTTTAGGCCCCTCTTGGCGGCCTCGGTCGGATGCATCCAGACAGGCTCATACATATAACCGTCCGGGCCCTTGATTTTACAGGTCGGGATTTCCCGGAGCCAGGTGATATCGTCGCACTGCACGTGGTTTCTCCAGTGGGGATGGTTGGAAATCACGAGCAGCGGATATTTCCTGGCCCTTTCTCCAAGCAGGGACTCATCGTGAGTCCAGCCGGGGCCACCGGGCACCCAGTGCGGCACCGGCGGCCGCTCGCGGTCATCAGGGAAATGTTCGGCGAGCCATTGGGCATAAAATTCTATCTTGCCGGACTTGGTATGTACCGGATTGCCTTCGGGGTCTTTATACCAGTTATACATACCGGCCGGGGCATCTTCCCAGCCGGGGCGGGGCGGGATAACATAGTAGCCTTTTTCATTCAATTCCTCCCAGCTGACTATCTCGGCAACGCCGGAATTTTCATAGGCATGGCGTATCTTTTCATCGATGGTCTGGCCGCCGCTATATTGCTCGTACACGCCCAGTTTTTTGGCTACCTCACCGACCGCCTCGTAATCTGACTTGGACTCGCCTATCGGCGGGACAGCCTGTTCGGAATGAAAGACGGTGGCGTAAGCTCCGCCGCTCAAGCCGGTGGTCATGATATCTTCTTCCTCAAAGACGGTATTAATCGGCAGGATAACATCGGCAAAGAGGCAGTCATGTTCCATCCAGGGGTGCTGGGCGACGATGAACTCGATGCTGGGGTCGCGCATGGCTTTAATCATCAGGTTGCCGTGGTTCCAGTTGCCAATCCAGCTGGGGTGGTCGTTCCACATCATGTGGAGCCGGGTGCCGCCCTCTTCCTTGGGAATGGGAAAGTGATATTGAATAAACTGGTCTTCCACGGGGAGAAAGAAACGGCTCTTGCCCCAGTGGGATATGGGCGGCTCAAGAATGGCTTTGTGAATAAATACCTTGCTGATAAGCTGCTTCATCCAGGGCAGCCGGCGGAAGGGGGCGGCGCTACTGCAGTCCGGCGTCACCATCGGCGTAGGTATGCCGTCGGTCGGCCAGACTTCATGACGACCCGGCATACCGATGCCCTGCATGGCCATGCAGAGAATTTCCATCCTGGCCGGCTCGCTGGAATATGGCCCGCGTATCATGCCGCCGCCGCCGAACTGCACGATAGAAGTTACTTTAGAGCCCCATTGGTCGGCCAGGGCATGGATGGTCCATTCCGGGATGCCACATATCGGCGAAGCCCACTCCGGCGTCTTGGGGATCCCGTCTTCTTTACCGAGCACATAATCGCAGAATTTATCGAAGCCGAAACAATGCGTCTCGACATATTCTTTCTCGTAGTTGCCTTCGGTAATCCAGTGATGGGCGATGGCCAGCAGCAGGGCGGCATCCGTATTGGGTATGATAGGTATCCATTTGTCCGCGTGGATAGCGGCGGCGTAGTTTAAATCAGGGGTAACGAAAACACGGTGAATACCCAACTCCTTGAACCAGTGGGTAAAAATCACAGGGTCTTTCTCGCGGGGCGTCGTTTCAAAGTCCGTCCCCCAGTGAAGAATCATCTCGGTGTGGTCACAGATGTCCTTCAGGCAGTTTGTCACGGGCAGCTGTTGCCCTTCCTTCATATCGCCCCAGACATGTTTGGCGCCCCAATAGAAGCCCTCGGCGCTGTCCGCGTTTCTGACCTGGTCGGTGTAACCGCCCATTTTCAGCAGTAGCCACTTCTGGCAGCCGTGAGTGCGGTGGACGTTCTTCGATTCCCCGTGCCCGATTTCATCCCCCTGGCAGAGTATGGCGAAAGGCCCGTACTTTTGATGGATTCTTTTTATTTCACTGGCGATGATATCCGTAGCCTCGTCCCAGGAGATTCTCTTGAACTTGCTCTTGCCCCGGTTCTGGGGATTTCTTTCGCCGTTGGGGTCGAAGTCCACCCGCTTTAACGGATAGAGAATCCGGTTGGGAGAGTAAACGCGCCTTTTATACCCGGTCTGAAAAGCGTAGGGCAACGACTTCATGTGCGAGTGGAAGGTCTTCCCCCGGGCTTCTATTTTCCAGGGCTTGATGTGTTCCAGGGAGTATTTTTCATCAAAGTGCAGCGGCCTGACCCGGATAATTTTACCGTTTTTAACGTCAATCCTCATGGGAAGCCCCTGGCGGCCGCCGAGATTGAGCGTTTTGGTCACCGTTTTTTCCGGTTCAAACGCCGGTGCAACCACTTTTTCTTTACTCTCCGACATCTGTCTCCTCCTTCAGTGCATGCAATATTCTACTATTATCTTTAGTATAAATATACTATAACATTGCATTATACCATATTTTGACGTTACGTCAACATAAATATCCTAAGCTGTTTTGACATTATATTACAATAATCATAAAATATCACTGATAATGGATAATATCGACCTCCAGATAATAGCGGCACTGAAGAACGACGGGCGGTACAGCTATGCCCGCCTGGCTAAAGAGCTGGGCCTCAACGTGGCCACGGTCACCCGGCGCATCGATAAGATGATACAGGACGACGTTATCAGCATCAAAGCGGTACTCAACCCGTTTAAACTCGGCTATAACGCCCGTTCTTTGATCGCCCTGGATATTAATCTTACCAGAGTTGACCAGGTATGCGAGCAACTGGTCAGCAATCATAACGTCAGCCTGGTGGTATCTACTTTCGGCAGGTTCGATGTCATCCTCCTGGCCGATTTCCCCACCTGGGAGATGATGCAGGATTATATAACCAAAAAATTGCCTTATATTGAAGGAGTAAATAAGATAGATGCCTTTCCCGTCATGGAAAACAAAAAATTATATAATCCGTTATTTAAAAATGATTCAGGTTCAGGGGGGCCTGCCTTAATTGATGAAATTGATAAGACCCTTATTGTAGAACTGGAAAAAGACGGGCGCTCTAACTTTGCGGAACTGGCCAAGAAACTGGGAATCAGCCCGGCTACCGTGTCCCGCAGGATAGCCCGGTTAAAAGAAGAAAATATCATGAAAATCTCGGTAATACGCAATCCTGCCAAACTCGGCTACCTGGCTAATGCTTATATGGTTCTCCGGGCCGATTTGAATAAAATCAATGACATCTGTGCCAGACTGGCGGTTTATCCCGGGGTACACATGATTATGACCCTGATGAGCGGTTTTGAAATCATGGCTGGTATCCACCTGCGGAACCCGGAAATGCTTTATCAATTTATTGTTGAGGAGATTGCCAAGATTGACGGCGTGCTGAACGTCGAGACATTTATCTGCGCCGAAATCAGAAAGCGCTCCTACCCCCTCTTCGAATTCGACATCGAAGGCTTATAGATATAACGGGCTATTCTCGCGTTCCAAGAGAGGGGCCAAACCCAAAATGCCAGCGCTACCTGCTGGAGATATCTCACGAATAGCTAACGCTGGTTTTTCATATACCCTTGCGGCGGGCGACCTTCGGCGGCACCATGAAGTGATTCCCGATGGTGTTCATTAACTTATCGGGGCTGGCCTCGCAGACCTGTTTCACGGCCAGCAGCACCTCCCCGGCTCTGGTCTCGTCCCAGAACCAGTCCTGGAGCATTTGACCGGATGCCTTCTCCTGGCCCGGCTGCGCGGTAATCCCTTCAATGTAATAGGCCTTCAGGTCTTCAACGGCAAACTTTACGGTATAGGCCAGCGCCAGATCCTGCCGGGGATTTTCCGGCTCCCTGCCTCTGGCAAAGGCATAAATAAAGTCGCCCAGGGCCTCAATCCCTATACCGCTAAGGCCCACCGTGGTACGTTTCCGCTTGGCCACGGCCAGGTCATACCACGGGCGCAGGGCGGTCATCTCCCGGCGAAAGGCCGTTTCCAGCTCGTCGGTCCCCGTGATTTCGTCTGGAGATTGAGTAAAAAGCACCGGACAGGCCAGTACCGCTGGTCCGGCGGATGATTCTGGCTCGTCATCAGGAAAGTCCTCCAGTACCGGACCGGCGGGCGCTTCAAGGAGTCCCAGCAGAGCCGCCAGCACCCGTTTCTGGAAGGCGGTATTATCGGGAGGCCCCAGGGGACGGCCCAGCTCAAAGGGAACCCAAAGCGCCCGGGGCGGCTTGATAATTTCCGTGTGCGGCCGGATAAGGCTGATGCTGGCAGTCGGCACGCCTTCTTCCTCCAGAAAATGCGCCAGCACGCCGACGGCGTGCGTGCAGCCCGGTCAGACCGGAAAGAGCAACACGGCATTCACATTGTCCTTCTTGAGCAGACCGGCAATTTCCCGGACCGGTCCCGGTGCGTCCGGCTGGGCACGGACACTGTTGTAGGAATAGTGAAAAGCAGCCAGGCTGCCGATAACACCTTCCGCCTCCATTTCCCGGAGCCGGTCGAGGGGAAAAACAACGTTCCAATCCCGCTGGAAACCGGTGCGGTCAAAACCGGTGGACATGTGCGACATCACCAGGTCATTCGCCTGGACATCGCCCGGTATAACGCGATAAAAATCAACCGGGTCTCTTGAAAAAGGCCGGTCGTGGCGACCATGCAGGCCGGCGGTGTTGACGATAGCCACGCGCCTTTGGTTCAGGGGAGGGCCGCTTACCCAGGGATGGGTATCAAATGTAGGGCACTTGAAGCTCAATAGTCTTTTTCTCTCTTCTTCACTCGCTTTCTCCAGGCGCATTTTTACCCTCCATTATTACCACTGTTGGCCTTCCGCGGTGTTGTTATCCGCCGTGCTGAAGCTACCGAGAGCTCTTCACCTGCCCGGCGCCACACGGCCGTGAAGCTGCTGTTAATAATACTGTAAAGCCCGTCCGGCACTCACAAAGCAATAAAATTTCCTGGAGTTATTAAACACAGGATTTCCAGGGAGGAAAATTAACTTTCCAGCTTCAGCCTGGATATTTCATCCGGTGTGTATTTTTCACGGTTGACGGGATGGCCGGTGGTCAAGTCCCCTTTTGACCTCGAATAGCTGGTCGAAGAACAGATATGCATGAACATTACCGGTCTGGTGACCTTGTTGAAATAGATGGGACAGTGCATCAGTCCCTTCGGGACGTAAACAATGGTGGTGGCATCAATCAGGTATCTCTCTTCCTCCTCACCCATGGCTATCTCGGCCTCGGCCCCGAAGTCAAAGAAATTCATGGGGTTACCACCGAGAAAATAAAGGAGTTCATCATAGTCGTGCGCGTGTTTGGCGCTGATAACGCAGGGCTCGGTCACGGTAAACAGCGTCACCTCGTTCGGGAAACCGGGGAAATTGGAGCCCGGACAATACTCATCACCGTTAAGGTGCTTTTCGCCGCAGATATGCACCTGCGGCGTCATCCGCCCTTTAACGATAGGTTCCCGGAAAATATATTTACGGTATTTATCAGAAGCCATATCGAATCGCATTAAAAATTATACCTTCCGCCTGCTTTACTGTCAACGCATTGCCCTCCTCTTGCCGGATGGGCTACAATATAGCGCAGTATTTATCCGATAATATCCGAACAAGGAGGCACCATGAATACTTCACAGCAGTTTGCGGCCAATATCGTGGCGACCGGCTTCAAATCCCTGGACGAAAGGACCATCGAGCGGGCCCGGTGGCGTATCCTGGACGCCATCGGCTGTTTAATCGCCGGGGCGAATGCGGCTGGCTGCCGGGCGATGCTGGATATGGTACAAAAGTGGGGCGGAGCGGCGGAAAGCACGATAATGGTACATGGAACCAAAGCGCCGGCGCCTCACGCCGCCATGATGAACAGTCTGATGACGCGGTCTTTCGACTTCGAGCCGGTGGAAGCCGAAGGTGAAAACAAGTCCAGCCCGGCGCACATCAGCGGCACCACCGTGCCCACCGCACTGGCGATGGCGGAAAAGCAGGCCGTGAGCGGTAAGGAACTCATCACCGCGCTGGTGCTGGGCGATGATATCGCCTCCCGGCTGGGCGTGACCTCCGGCTTCGATTTCGACCTGGGCTGGGACAACACCGGCACCATCAACGCCTTCGGGGCGACGGCCATTGCCGGTAAACTTTTAGGATTAAACGAAAAACAGATGCACGAAGCCTTCGGCATCGTTCTCAACCAGGCGGCCGGCTCGATGGACGGTGTTCGCGATAAAACGATGTCCTTTAAACTGCCCATCGCGCTGTCGGCCCGGAACGGCATCTTCAGCGCCGAACTGGCCGGGCGGGGGTTTACCGGGGTCAAAGACCCCTTCCTGGGCACCGACGGTTTCTTTAAGCTTTACTGCCGTAACCATGACACTCGGGACTTAACCAAAGACCTGGGTAAAAGGTTCTACGGCGACTCTATTATCAAGCCCTATTCCGCCTGCCGTTCCACCCACCCGTCCATCGACACCGCTTTGAAAATCGCTACCGGTAACGATATCAACGCATCCGATATTCAGGAAATCGAAGTACACGCCCTGCCGGGAACGGTCCGTGGCTTTTGCGGTCAGCCTTTCATACTGCAGGAAACGCCCCAGGTGGACGCGGCTTTCAGCATCAAATACACCGTGGCCTGCGCCCTGCTCCGCAAGGAGGTGAAACCGGCCTACTTTTCCGAGGAATATATCCGCGACCCGGAGATTTTCAAGCTGACCGAAAAAACCAAGCTGATTCCCGATGTCTCGCCGGACAAGACGTTCACCACCGAGATACAGGTGAAGATGAAGGACGGTAAAGTATTTTCCGCCCGGACGGAGATACCCCGGGGGCAAATCTACAAAACGCCGCTGACCACCGAGGAAATCAAGGCCAAGTACCGCAGCAACGTGGCCTACTCCAAAACTGTCTCCACGAAGAACGCGGAGAAGGCGCTTTCGATTATCGAGAGGCTGGAAGAGCTTAAGGATATAAGGGAGCTGACTAACTTGCTTGTAAAATAGAGACTCTCCGCTATCCCTTCTCCGCCGCCGCGTATTTCCCCACTAGCCTCCCCGTGACGTACGCTAATCCGTGGCTCAAGCCGGCGCACATCACCGGGTAATCGATGGCGAAGCGGTTGCCTATCATATTGCCCGCCAAATACAGCCCCGGAATCGGCTTTCTATCGGCGTCCAGCGGCTGCTGCTTCAGGTTCGCGTTCAGGCCGCCCAGCACCACCAGGAACTCCTGCTTGGTCGCCCCGGCGTAGTACGGGGGTTTATTCAGCGGCGTCAGGCGCATGGGGTTCTTGGCGTAGTCCAGGTCTTTCCCCATTTCAGCCATTTTATTATAGCGTGCCACGGTGGCTTTAAAGTTCTTGGCCGGCACGCCGATTTTCTCCGCCAGCTCTTCCAGCGTGTCCGCCTTAACCGAAAGCGTCTCGAAGTTGGTGCGCACCATTTCGGTGACGGTGTAAAAGCGCCCCAGCCCCAGGCCCATGCGCGTTATCTCGTCTTCCCACTTGCTATCGAAAATCTGCCAGGCTTTATTAAAGGGCTGGTGGTTTAACGAGTTGGCGATGCTCTGCGCCGTCACGTCCTCATTCTCATAGCGCTCGCCGTCGATGTTGACGCGGAGGAAAGGCGCGTTGCCCAGCGGGCCCGCCGTGGCGTGGGCCATCGGCGCATGCGGCCCCAGCCCCATTACCCCGCCGATGCGCATAATCATCTGATAGCCGTCGCCGGTGTCCAGCGGCTCCGGGGCGACGCGCAGGTCTTCGTTGCGGGTCATGTAGATATTGTTCTCCAGAGCGGCAGCCACCCCCTGCGGGCAGTACTTCTGCATCATCCAGGGGTTGTTGCCGTAATCGCCGGTGCACATTACCACGGCCTTGCGGCCGTTATATAAAACATAATCTCCGTTCTTGTTCATGGCGATGACGCCGGTCACGCGGCCGTTTTCTCTCCGGACGACCTGCATGGCGCGCGTCTGGTAGTGGATGGCCACCCCCCTTTTTAAGGCGTGTTTTTGCAGGTTTTCCAAAGCAAGGGAGTGGTCGAGGCCCTTGCTCCAAGCGCTGGTCTGGAAGTGCGTTACCGGGAAGTTCGGGTAATACTCTTTCTTCGCGTCGTACCAGGCGGGGCGCGGCCACTGGTAGAGCACGGTAGTAATCTCTTCCGGGTCAGTCATGTCCATCACCCAGTCGAGCGTGGCGCCGCTGTGCTCCGCCCAGAGCCGGTACCAGCGCTGGTCGGGATAATTGCCTCCCCACCGCATGAGCTGGAGGCAAATTTCGTCAACATCGTTTTTCACGCCGGCTTTTTTCTGGAGGCGGCTATCGATACCGCCGATGTGCCCCCCGCTGTAGCGGTAGGTGGTATGGCGGTCAATCTGGATGACCTTGGCGCCGTTTTCCGCCGCGGTCAGGGCCGCTGCCTTGCCGGACGTCCCCGCGCCGACGACGATGACATCGGCGGTAAAGGTCTCCTTGATTTGTTCCGGCGGAATCGTCTCCATCGGGACATGGTAAGTCCACTTACGTAGCTCGTATTTCTGCACGAAGCCCGGCGGCCGGCGCGCCTCGGTTATCCCCGGTGTCCCTTCTGTAACTTTTGTTATATCAGCTTTATTCTTCTTTGGCATCGTTTTTCTCCTGTCTCTTTATTCACTATCAGTCTTATAGTCTCTTAAATTCCCGAAGGGATTATAACACTTTAAAGGTATGTTGACGAGGCACAGCCTGCGTTATAGAATATCCCCGGTAGGTAGTTTATCGTATTACGAACACAATATTCAAATACCGGATAAAGGAGGCCAGCATGACCTTAAAAGAACTGGAAAAGCGAATTAAAGCCATCGAAGACATGGAGGAAATTAAAAAATTACACCACCGCTACATCAACCTCATGGACGCCCTGAAGTACGCCGAGGTCCTCGACCTTTTCACGGACGATTGCACCTCCGAGGTGCGCAACTCCGGACCGAAACACGGCAAGAAGGAGCTTGAGGATATTTATTTCAAAATGCTGGCTAACAAGCGAGGAGCGGTAAGGTACGACGGGCACCTGGCCATCCAGCCGGAAATCACCGTGGATGGCGATACCGCGCATGGCACCTGGCTCATCTACATGCTTTTCTCCAGGCCGACCATTAACTGGGTGCAGGGCAAGAACGAGTGCGAGTATAAAAAGGTCAACGGGCAGTGGAAAATCCACAAGCTGAAGTTTACGCGTACGCTGGCCTCCGACCCATCGATGTATCCATAAAGCAAAGAAAAACTACATGAAGAAAAACAGCCGGGACAGAACAGCCAGGCAACTGCGGGCGGAGCGGGAAAAGCGCGTCATGGACGCCATCCATTTGAAGGTGCCTGACAGGGTACCTATCATCTGCGGCATGGGTTTTTTCCCGGCCAGGTATGCCGGGATACCGTTTTCCGCGGCTTACTACGATTATAACGCCTGGTACAATGCCTACCGGAAAACGCTGCTGCAGGTTGGCACCGTTCAGCAGGTAAAGGATTACTGCAAACGGCTCATCGATACCGTCGGCGAGGGGGGTGGCTTCATCCTCTCGCCGCGCAGCTCGACAGATGAAGTGAAACCGGAGAACCTCAAGACGATGATAACATTCACCCAGGCATACGGGGTCTACCGATAACAATCTGAAGGAGGCGCCATGTTTAAAGTCAAAACCACGGTAATCGATTTCCTCGGGGATAAAGAGAAATATCCCTGCCACCACGGGTACAAGCTGGGCGACGAGTTCATCTTCGACGGCGAGAGCTTTACCGGGACCATATGCCCCAGCCTGTTACCGCTGGTCGCCCCGAAAATCCTCGAGCTGCACGCCGCCGGACCGAGGTACCGGGACACCATGTATTATTACCCCTTCCTCTACTCCCCGGTGAGCGCGGCTGACCCCTCCCTGAAAAAATATGACGGAGCGGGGTTCAGGAACGTCCTGGAGACCTATACCGAGCCGAAATACCACATGGCCAACCTGGCCAGCAGCGGCTTCAAGTGGCCGCCGCCCGCCGAGAGAACGGTGAAAAAAGACATCACCATCATCTGCCCGGACCACCGGACGTCGGTGAAGGTCAAGCTGGAGGCCTTCGACTTGAGCGATAAAGGGCGGAACATACCCTACTTCAGGCGGGAGATGGTCATCCTGGACAGGGTACAACAGAAACCAGGCATCAAGGTAGATAAAATCCTGGGCGAGTTCACCAAAAAGGAGATAGAAGGCATCTACCCGGCCCTGAGCCCGATTATGGTCCGGATACTGGCCGAGGAGCTGGAGCTGATGGGCTATCTGTCAATCCGGGGCGACAAGGCGACCGTAACCACGAAAGGGAAGAAGAAACTGGCGGAGTTCAAAGCAGGTTTAACGAAGGTGGAGAGAAAGGCGCTGGGGGTATGAGTCTGAACAGACCGGAAAGACCCCCGCCCCGAAGCTGTATCATCAAGGCGGGGGGCTTTTCTTGACATTTTCTTACAGTGTCAGGCGTTCACAGGCCTAATAGCGGCGGGACTATCTTGCCGATTTCTTCCGCCGTCCACTTGCCCAGCTTGCGGATGAACACCGGCGAGCCGTACGGGAAAACCAAAGGCTGAGGGTAGATGCAGATATCGCCGCCGGAAGCATAGATGTACCGGCCGGTGACGCCCTGGGCCTCGTCCGTGGCCAGATAGACGACCATCGGCGCTACATATTCGGCTTGGCTGTTTAAAGCGACGGGTAGATTATCCGACATCTGTTTTTTCTCCCCGGGGAATAGGCTCGTCATCGCGCTGGGCAGTATAGCGTTGACGGTGATATTAAACTCCTTCAGGTCGGCCGCCACCGCCGAGGTAAACCCCAGGATGCCTGCCTTGGCCGTGCTGTAAACAGGGCTCCCGCCGCCGACGGTCGCGCCGCGGGAAGAGAAGTTTATAATGCGACCGCTTTTCTGCTTGATCATTTCCAGAATGGCGACCTTGCTGCAGGCGAAATGCCCTTTAAGATGGACGGCCATAATCGCGTCCCACTCTTCCTCCGTCGTTTCAAAGATACGCCTGGGGATGAAATTGCCAGCGCAGTTGACCAGAATATCGATTTTACCGAAGCTTTTTACCGCCGTTTTAACGATATTCTCGCCGCCCTTCATTGTCGCAACGCTGTCGTAGTTGGCCACCGCCTTGCCACCGGCTTTAACAATCTCGGCCACCACGCTATCCGCGTGGCTCCTGCCCTTATCGTCCTTGCCGATGTCATTAACGACCACGCTGGCGCCTTCCGCGGCCAACGCTATCACTACCGCCCGGCCGATACCTACCGGATTACCAGACCCTGTGACCACCGCAACTTTGCCCTTCAATTTTCGAGACATGATTTTATCTCCTCCTTTTTATTTTAGATTATAAAGCCATACCGGCCTGGAAACCTTCTTTCACAGCCCTGGCTAAATTAGCAACAGCGGCGCAGTCACCCACTATATAAAGCTCAACCCCAGCATCTTTCAGCTTTTCCGACAGCCTCCGGTCCGGCTCAACGCCAAGCGCAATGACCACCGTGTCCGCCCGGATAGTGCGCCGCCGTCCCTGACGGCTCACCACTACCCCGCTCCCCGTTATCTGCTCCGCGGTCGCTCCAATCAGCAACCTCACGCCGTGTGCCTCCAGGGCGTTCAGCAGGCCGAGGTGGAAAAACGGCGTGCCGGCCGTATCGGCGGCTATTTCGTCCAGCTTTTCCACCACTGTCACCTTGTTACCATTTAAAGCCAACATCACGGCGGTTTCAGCGCCGGTGGACCCACCTCCGACGACCGCCACTCTCTTGTCCCGGGGCATTTCCCCGCGCAGCACCTGCCAAGCCGTGACCACGTTAGTGCTGTCGATACCCGGCAGGCCTGACTTCCGGGGCACGGCGCCGGTGGCCACGATGATGGCGCCCGGCTTCTCCCTGTTTACCGTGTCTCCGTCGAGCTCACGGGACTCTATTTTTACGCCGAGTTTTTTCAACTGTCCCAGTTCGTAGTCCAGAAACAGCCCGTATTCATCTTTACCCGGCAGCCGTCTGGCCAGGTCGAGCTGCCCGCCGGGCCTGTCTTTTTCATAAAGCGCCACCCGGTGTCCCCTGGCCGCCGCCACGCGCGCCGCTTCCAGCCCGGCCGGACCGCCGCCGGCGACGATGACCTTTTTCGGCCGGGCCGCCGGTTTCAACTTTACAACCCGCTCACGGCCGACCGCCGGGTTGATGGCACATTCGAGTGGCGTCCCGGCTAAGGACATAAAGCAGTGCTCGCAGGCGATGCAGTGCCGGATTTCGCTCTCCCGCCCCTCCCACGCCTTCAGCGGCCATTCCGGGTCGGCAATCAAACCCTTACCGATGCAGACCAGGTCGGCCTTACCCTGTTCCAGTACCTCCTCGGCCAGCTGTGGGGTAATAATGCTGCCCACGGTCATTACCGGAATAGAGACCGCCTGCTTAATCGCTGCCGCCAGCGGCACCAGCTCGCCACGGCTATCCTTTTTTGTTCTAGAAGTCAGCGGGGCCACGGCGCGGGGCGAAAGCCCAACAGGGTCGGTGCCATGAGAGACGTTAAGGGCGATGACCCCTGCCTTTTCCAGGCTCCGAGCGATGCTGCGGGCGTCGTCCACTGTCAGGCCGCCCGGGAGGACCTCCTTGCCGCTTAGACGGCAGACAATGGGGAAGCCCTTCCCCGTCTTCTGCCTGACCTTTTCAATTATCTCCAGAACGAAGCGCCGCCGCTTTTCGGGGCTGCCGCCGTAGGCGTCCCGGCGCCGGTTTGAAAGTGGCGACAGGAACTGCTCGATGAGGAACTGGTGGCTGCAGTGCAGGCTGACCATGTCGAAGCCGGCCTCCTGCGCACGGCGGGCGGCCTCCGCGAACCTATCTTCGATGGGTTCGATTTCAGCGACTGTCAGCTCATGGGGAACGACGAAACCGTTGGCCGGATAGGCGATAGCGGACGGGGCGACGGGTAGCTGGCCTTCGGTCATCATCAGGCGGCCATCACGCAGTTTACCGGCCACACGCCCGGAGAAGTTGAGCTGGACGGCCGCCGCGGCACCACTGTCCTTGATGGCTTTGGACAAGCGGCTTAAATCCGGTATGAATTTATCATCATCGATGTAAATATCATTATAGCCGTGCTTGCCCTGCGGAGTGGCCACGATGGAGTCTTCAACAATCACCAGGCCGACGCCGCCGGAGGCCCGGGCCGCGTAGTAATCAATCATGGTATCAGTGACAAAGCCGTCGCGGGCGAAGCCGGTGGTCATCGGGGGCATGACCACCCGGTTGCGCAGTTCCAGTTTGCCCAGGCGCAGGGGTGCAAAGAGTCCGGGATATTTCATTTCATTTCATCGCGTAATTCTAGAGGGCAGCGGTACGTTCTGCCGGCTCAAGCTGGCCTGAAGTTCCTTAACATCAACCATATCAGGAGTGACCTTGCCCCTGACGGCTAAAGCCGCCGCCGTGCCCGACGCCTGCCCCATGGCGAAGCAGAACTGGATGGGCGCCAGCAGGTCGTTGGCCACCGGGTCAGCGGAAAAACAGCGCCCGGCCGCCAGCAAGTTCTTTACCCGAAGCGGCAACAAAGAGCGGTACGGGACATGCCAGTGGGGATGTTCGGCGGAAACATTATGTCGGAAGTCCGGGCCCATCGCCACGGTGTCCGGGAAAACCGTGCCCGAAAATATTTCTTGAGCGGTCAGGACATGCTCGCCGGTGAGCCTCCGGCTGCTGCGTACGCCAATCTGAAAGGCGGTGTCCGCGATAAAGCTGTCCTTAAACCCGGGCATGCGCTTTTTCAAAAAGTCGTGGGTGAGACGCATCCTCTTGCGCCCGTCCACCTCCAGCCAGGTAAGGTCGTTGACGTCCAGGGGATTTAGACCCGGGATATTGTTGTTGACCCAGATCATATCCTCCCGCGAGGTCCGGAGGAACATCGTAAAGCCCCCCTGGCTTTCCAGTTCGCGTATCAGCCGGCCGTAGCCCTGCGTGTCCGATTTTTTAAAATCGAGGTACTCCTTGAGGTCGATATTGCCGATGCGAAAGACCAGTGCCAGTCGGGAAGACCTCATCTCGGGATTGACGGTATGTTCGAACGGCGCCCCGGCCGAGGCATAGATATCGCCGTCGCCGGTGGCATCGATAACCACCTTTCCCAGGACGGCCTGCCGTCCCGATTTACTTTCGAACACCACGCCTTTGACCTCACCTTTATCAACCAGCGTCCTGACGCCCCAGGAATGGAGCAGCAATTTGACGCCCGCCTCCTCGGCCATGTCATTCAGGACACACTTCAGCATCTCCGGGTCCATGAAGACGCTCAAGGTAATCCTGCCTTCAATGACGCAAAAAGAGTAATTTTTCCAGTAATCCACCAAGGCGGAGTCGGTGGAACCCAGGTCGGCCATCTTCGGGTGGACGGCCGCCCCCAGGGCATCCAGCCTGTCCACCACTTCCTGGCAAATTCCGGCGATTTGCGTCTGCCCCGTGCCGTCGCTCATGGGCATGATGATGACGACCAGGCCGCCGGAGGCCAGGCCACCGAGGTGCCCGTACCTCTCCAGGAGGACGGTCCTGGCGCCGTTCCGGCCTGCCGCCACCGCCGCGGCGATGCCCGCCGGGCCGCCGCCCACCACCACTACATCGGCCTCACGGCAGATATTCACCTCACGGGCCGGCTCCCGGATTATCTTATCATTTGATGACAGCGTCGCCATAGCTCTGCTTCCGTCCCGAAACGGACCACCGTTATGCCCGTATGACTATGATGGCTTATCTTCACTATCATCGCCCAAGTCAACCGCATCAATAGTTATCGGCTCACTTAGAATCTGGGAATAGGCGGTGGCGTTGATATTAAGTTCTTTAAAGACTTTGAGGCGGATAATCTGTAATAACGACCACAACTGGTTACGTTTTCTTTCAGACAACACGTCAATAATGGGATAAAAAGACCGGAATTCGATTGAGTGCTGGTAGGCTTTGTATCCTTTTTTGGTCAGACTGAGCTTGATAATGTTTTTCCGCTTGGCATCCGCTTTCTTACTAATCAGACCGAGCTTATGCATCCTGTTCAATAAAATAGTGATGGAGTTACGCTCACGGAAAAGCCATCTGGATAATTCGGCCGGAGTAGCTTTGCTCCCCAGGGAATGAATGCAGACCAGTGCTCCCGCCTGTTCAGGCGTAATTTTATACTTTTTGAGTTCAACCTCACGGGTTTTATGTACCGCATCCGAAGTCTGACGCAATAAATGAAACAGCCTGTAGCTATCTATCATGCTTTTATCATTATTCAGGTATTTTTTGGCCATATTTCCCCCAATATTTATTAATGTTCGCCTTGGAACCTTGACTTATAATTCACTATTATATCATAATACCACAGCCCAAGACCTGTCCCTTAACCCTGCAGATACCCTAAAAATTATTCGATACACACTGGCAGGTACGGGGTAATTAACAGGCCCGACCCGGTATGGAATCCACCGGAAAAGCGGGCGGTAGTATCAAAGAACGGAAATATTGTTTATAATTATTAAAATACGTACAGGCTGATTGGAAATTGAATTCGTACGGAACTGGCGGTTTCTTGACAGATGTGTTATAATACATGTTGTAAGTTCTAAATAGAACATCGATATCCGATATTTTTAAGGAGGGAACCATGGTTATCAGCGCGGCAGCGATCAGAGAGACCGAAAAGGTAAACGTCCTTACGGACAGGGTCAAAAAGCGTAAAGATGAGTGCAATAGCGCACCCCGTGAGATTTTATTTCAACGCGCCCGTTCCCTCACCGCGTCCTGGAAAGAGACCGAGGCTGACCCCAACCGCCTCCGCTGGGCTAAAGCCTTCGCCCGCGTACTGGAAGACTCGCCGATTATCATCCACGATGGCGAGCTGATTGTGGGTTCCGAGACCAAGGCCATCAGGGGCGCGGAGATTGTGCCGGAATGCAATCCCTACGACGTTCTCCGGCAGCTCGACGACTCGAAAACCCGAAGAACGATGAGTGAAGTCATGCTGGCTTCCATCGACCCGGACGAAGAAGGCATGAGAGAAATCGCCAATTTCTGGGTCGGCCGGTCAGTCAACGATATCGTTTACCAGGCCTGGCAGCAAAAAATGGGAGACAGCTATACCGACCTGATTGACGGCCGGAAAGGCAAGACGGCGATTCTACCGGACGTCAACGGTACGGTTTTTAAGACGCAGACCATCTTCACCGGGAAAATACTTGTGGACGGCCTCGGCGGCATTATCAGGCGGGCCAGGGAAGAAAAGAAAAAGACCGTCGATGCCTCCGAATACACGCCGAACTCCTATAACGCCATCATCCATAAGACCGTGATTCTGGACATGATGGTCATGACCTGCGAGGCGATGATAAAATACGCCAGGAAGCACGCCGACCTGGCCAGGAAGATGGCGGAGGTCGAGAAGGATCCGGTGCGGAAAGCGGAGCTTGAAGAAATCGCCGAGACCTGCGCCTGGGTGCCGGAGAACCCGCCGCGGACCTTCCGCGAAGCGCTTCAGTACTACTGGTTTATTCACCTCGGGCTAAGGAAAGAAGCCCCCTATCATTCCGGGCCCTGCCCTGCCAGGATAGACCAGTGGGCATATCCCTATTATGAAAAGGACCTGAAAGAAGGCAGGCTCACCCGCCAGGAAGCGGCCGAGCTTCTGGGACTGCTCTGGGTCAAGCTTAATGAAATGCAAATGGTCAGCGGCTCTTACTTCGAGAAAGAAGCTGCCGGCTCGCTGTTACAGCAGGTAACGCTCGGCGGCATCAAGGAAGACGGCTCGGACGCCACCAACGACCTTTCCTTCCTCGCCCTGGAAGTGGCGCAGCAAATACAAATGCCACAGCCGGGCATCTATATACGTTGCCACAACGGCATGGACCACGAATTCATGGTAAAGGCCATCGAGTGCAACCGCGAGACCCGCGGCGGCATCCCGGCCTTCCTTAACGACCGCATCGCCATACGTAACTTCCTGGCCACCGGGTACTCTTACGAAGATGCCGTCGAGTGGAGCGCCGCGGGCTGTCTGTCTTATGTTGTCAGCCACTGCAACCTGGCCAGCAAAATCGCCGCTTATATTATCGTACCCAAGGTCCTGGAGGTTGCGCTGAACAACGGTGTCGACCCGCGAACGGGGCTGAAGGTCGGTAAGGAGACCGGCGATGTTACCAAGTTCACCAGTATCGAGCAGCTTTACGACGCCTTCTGGACGCAGTACGACCACTTTGTCGAGAAAGCCGCCACGGAGTACTGGGTGGGCTATTCGGCCAAGGTAGAGCACCTGGGTACGCCGATGACTTCGCTGCTGATAGAGGACTGCCTTCCCAGGGGCCTGGACGTGTACGAAGGCGGCGAGCGTTACCCCGAGATGGGAGTCTGCTTCGGACAGCGCGGCTGCGTGGATACGGCCGATGCCTTTGCCGCTATCAAGAAGCTGGTCTTCGATGAAAAGAAGGTCACCATGGCTAAACTGATGGAGGCCCTGAAGGCCAACTGGGAAGGCTATGAAGACATTCACCAGATGTGCCTGCAGTCCCCCAAGTACGGCAATGATGACGATTACGTCGATGAAATTTTCAATCACATATCCCTGAAAGCCAACGAGATAATCCTCGAGAAACCCAATCCCTGCACCGGCAGGCCCTGGCGTGTCTCCAGGCCGGCGCTGACCGGGCACTATCCCGCCGGCGAGGTGACCGGCGCCCTGCCCAACGGCAGAAAGGCGACGACGCCCCTGTACGACGCCGGCCTGTCCCCGATGGTCGGCGCGGATGTCAACGGCCCCACCGCCCTGATAAAGTCCGCCACCAAGGTGGACCAGCTGCCGTGGTACATGGACAGCATGGTGCTGAACATGAAGCTCTCGCCGTCCATGCTGCAGTCCCGGCCTTCGATTGAAAAGGTAATTTCCATGCTCAAGACTTTCTTCGACCGGGGCGGGTGGCATATCCAGTTCAATATCACCAGCCGGGAAGACCTGCTCGCCGCCAAGAAGAACCCCGAGCAGTGGAAGAGCCTCATCGTCAGGGTGGCCGGGTACAGCGCCTATTTCGTTGACCTGCCGCCGGCGGTCCAGGATGAAATCATTGCCCGGACGGAACACGGGCTGAACTAGCTGGCCTGAAGGGTAATAGATGACGGTCAAGCGTGATAGTTCAGCCCGGACTCGGGAAAGTCCGGACGATATTAAAGGGATAGTTTTCAATATCCAGCGGTACAGCATCCAGGACGGGCCCGGGATAAGGACGACCGTCTTTTTAAAAGGCTGCCCGCTGCGGTGTGCCTGGTGCTCCAACCCGGAATCGCAAAACCCCCGGCCGGAGATAGCCCACCGCGATTCTCTATGCACTCAATGTGGCCGTTGTGTTGACGTCTGCGAGGCGCAGGCCATCTCGATTGGCGAGAAAAGTATATCCATCAACCGGAGGCTATGCACCAATTGCGGGAGGTGCGCGGCCGTATGTCTTCCGGGCGCTCTAAAAGTATTCGGGGAAGAGATGTCGGCCGCGGAGGTATTCCGGCAGGTCAAGAAGGACGAGGACTTCTACCGCGAATCGGGGGGTGGGGTAACCGTCTCCGGGGGCGAGCCACTCTTTCAGCCGGACTTCGTAAAAGCGCTGTTCAAGCTATGCCATAACGCAGGCATCCACACCTGTATCGAGACCTGCGGGCTGGCGAGTGTCAAAGCCCTGGGAAAAGTGCTCAAATATACCTCACTGGTGCTGTTCGACATCAAGCTGGCCGACGCGGGGGCCCACCGCCAATGGACGGGCAGGCGTAACGAAACCATCCTCCGCAATCTGGGTCTGGTGATGCAAAAGGGTATTCCGGTAATAATCCGGGTCCCGCTCATCCCCGGCATCAACGACACAGACGAGGCGCTCGAGGATATTGCCCGCCTCGCCGCCGGTTTTCTTAAAAAGCACGGCAACATCGAACTGTTGCCTTATCATCGGTTCGGCCTGGGCAAGTACCAGATGCTCGACCGCAAATACCGGCTGGAAGAACTGACCACCCAGCCCGAAGCGCAGATTCAGAGAGCCAGGCAAATCTTTGAATCCGCCGGATTCAAATGCGAAATAAGCGGGTGATTAATGTCATCAAAAGGAAGGCCCCAGATGATAGTGGAGGATTTAGCCAGCAACGTAGTCCAGACCAGCTTCCAGGCATTTGACAGTAAGACCGTGGAACAGGCCAGGAACCGGATTATCGATATTATCGGCTGTGCCATCGGCGGCGCTAATGGTGGAGGCTGCTCCGAGTTAAGAGACCTGGTGACGGCCTGGGGAGGGAAAAAGGAGGCCACCATTCTGGTGCACGGCGGGAAAGTCCCCGCCGGCAACGCGGCCTGGCTCAACAGCATTATGGCCAGGTCTTTCGATTTCGGCGTGATTACGCCTTATATCGGGGAGAAGCCTGTGTGGGCCCACATCGCTGAAACTAACGTCCCGACGGCCTTCACTGTAGCGGAGTGGAAACATGCCGGAGGCAAGGAGCTCATCACTGCCATGATTCTCGGCGATGACCTCACCACCCGCATCAGCGCCGCCTCCACCCGGGCTATTTCCCAGGGCTGGGATACCCCCGGCACGGTGGACAAGTTCGGGGCCGCAGCCATCGCCGCCAAATTGATGGGACTGGATGAGCACCGGATAATACAGGCCTTCGGCATCGTCCTCAACCAGCTGGCCGGGAGCTTCCAGCCTATTCAAGACGGCGCCCACAGCTTCAAGCTGGCCCAGGGACTGGCGGCCCGGGACGGCATCATCGCGGCGGAGCTGGCGGCCAGGGGCTGGACGGGAGGCAAAGACCCCCTGCTGGGCAGGTACGGGTATTTTGCGCTTTACTGTAAAGAACATGACCCCGCCGTTTTAACCCGGAAACTGGGCCAGGAGTTCTACGGAGACTGTACCTTCAAACCTTACCCCTCCTGCCGTTTTATCCACTCAACCATCGATTGCGCTTTCAAACTGGTGCAAAGTTATGATATCGTCCCCGAAGACATTGAAAGTATCACCATCGATGTGGCCCCGATGCACTTCGATTCCCCGCTGAACCAGCCCTTCGAGCTGGGAGAGTTCCCGCAGGGCAACGCAATTTTCAGTTTGCGCTACCATGTCGCCAACGTGCTGGTCAGGAAAAGCGTCAAGCCGGAGCATTTGACGGAGGAGAAAATCCGCGACCCACAGGTAGGTGCTCTGGCCAGAAAAGTGAACGTGACCGGCAATACCCCCGCTGATATGATCGAGGCCGCCGATGTTACGGTTCGGATGAAAGACGGGCGAAGTTTCCACGCTTATGAAGAGGAGGCCAGAGGTAATCCCATCAAGAAACCGCTTGGCAAAGATGAGATTGTCGCCAAATTCCGGGACAACGTCGCCTTCTCAAAAACAGTATCCCGGGAACATGCCGAAGAATTGCTCAATATGCTTAATCATCTGGAGGAAGTCGCCGATATCACCAAGATTATCCGGCTATTAGTAACCCGATAATGCTGGCGGGTTATACCTGTCCCTCGGTAGGATTTTATTAGTTGTGGTATAATAACAGACGGCAACTTTCCCGCATCTACCGACAAGATACTATGCAAACTTAAGGAGATTGACTCTTATGGACGCTATCTTTGGCAACAAGCAGGTATCAAAAAGAGAACACGGGATAATCGCCCACCGTGATGTCTTCGTGCCCGTGCGCGATGGCGTAAAAATCTGCGTGGACGTTTTCCGCCCGGACGGCCGCGGGAAATATCCGGCCCTGGTAACAATGTCCTCCTTTAATAAAGACATCCAGTCCGACCGTATCTGGCCGGCGGCTTCCCGTAGCCGGCGCATTCAGGGCGTCGCCGATGCCTCGGTCGAGGCCGGCCCGATTGATTTCTTCGTGCGGCGAGGCTACGTTTACATCATCGGGTCGGTGCGCGGTACCGGCAAGTCTGGAGGAGCTTACAATCATCTGGGTTCCAGAGAGGCCAGCGACGCCTACGACGTCGTGGAGTGGGCGGCCAGGCAGCCCTGGTGCAATGGCAACGTGGGCATGGCTGGCATCGGCTACTTCGCCACCCATCACGCCCAGGCGGCCATGATGGAGCCGCCCCACCTCAAGTGCATCGCCCCCGTCAGCGCCTTCTGGGACATGTACAACTATTACTGGTACCCGGGCGGGGTCCTGGCTAACGGATTTTTAAGATGGTTTATATCCCTGGCTAACTTTGATGTGCATACCGACGAAAAGGCAACCCTGAAGGAGCTGGGGGAGAAAGGGTATAAGGCGGCCATTGCCCGCGCCCTGGCCGATATAGATATCGCCGCCGAGCCGCAGCTGGTGGATGCCCTGAAGAACCCGGAACTGCCCAGCAACGGCACTGTTGTGGACGTGCTGCTGCATCCCAAATGGGGTGACTACTGGGTGGACCGCGCCATCATGGACTACAGCAAAATCAAGATCCCGGCGTACATCGTGGCGGCCGCCCATCGTCCTGCTGCCTTCCACCACTGGCAGGACATGAAAATGCCCAAGAAGCTGCTCAACTGCCCGCCCGCTTACACGGACAGGCCTTTTTACCAGTTCTCCTGGGAACTGCTGCGCTGGTATGATTGCTGGCTGAAAGGCCTGGATACCGGCATCATGGACGAACCGAATATCCGGCTCTTTATCCAGAACGCCAACGAATGGCTCAATGCGGACGATTTCCCCATCCCCGGCACCAAATTTATCCCGTTCAACCTGCATGAGAACCACAGTCTGTGTGAAATAGAGCCCTGGCCAGAAGCCGAAGCCGCATCTTACGACGACGCACCGGGCAACCGCGGCAGCCTGAAGTACACCTCGGCGCCCATGGTGGAAAACACGGAGATAGCCGGGCCGATTGTCCTTAACCTTTATGCCTCCTGCCGCGGCACCGATATGAATTTCGTGATTAACCTGTATGACGGCGACACTGAAGGCAAAGAGACCTTCCTGACCGAGGGTTACTTAAAGGCCTCTCACCGGGAGCTGGATACCAAGAAATCCAAGCCCTGGGTGGCCTTCTATACCCACACCCGCCCCCGGCCGCTGGTACCCGGGCAGGTCTACCCCTTAGCGATTAACCTGAACCCCACCGCCGCCCTCATTAAAGCCGGTCACCGTATCGTGCTGAAAATCAGCAGTGCCGACGACGTTCCTGAAGACCTGACCAAGGTAAAAATGAACCACCTCTGCCGCCAGACTTCAAATACCATTACGGTATATCACAATGCCCGGTATCCCTCGCACCTGCTGCTACCCGTGACCCGGGGCAATATCATCGGCACTTACGTTTCCGGCGGCGATATCAGCCTCAAGAGCCGGGAGTTTATGAAGCTGGAATAGGCTTCCCGAGAGGAAATATTAACCAAAGAAGGGGGCCAGGCCCCCTTCTTTTATTGCTTTCCGTCATTTGAGAAATTATTACTTGACGTCGGGCTTGATTTCGTCGAAGACTACCGGCTTACCGTCAACCAGCGTAACGAAACTGGGCGCGTTGGCCACGTTCATGAAGATGATGGGCTTTTTAACCACCTTGATGTTGATCGGGGCGTGCTTCACGCCCGCCGGAACGTAAACGATGGTAGGTTTATCAAAGGTATAAATATCATCGCCCATATGGAAGTCAACGACGGCCTGGAAGTCCGAGATATCGTACGGGTCAGCGCCGTAGAAATGAAATATCTCATCGAACTCGTGCGTGTGCGGGTCAAGCATGGAGCGCGGCTTGGTGATGCAGTTCCAGCGCAGCCAGTAGTTTTTCATCAGCCCGCCAAAGCCGCTCTGGCTGCCCCGGAAGACAATCCGGTATTTGGTATCATCCCCTTTAATGAGCGGGTTGGATATAAAGTTCTTCTCATATTTTCTTTCAGCCATGATGGTTTTCCCCCTCCTTTTTCGTTTTTTATAGCTTACCACTTTCTCCGTAGATTTACATCCTTAATCAGGTAAGAGGCGTTCCAAGGAGACTATCGGGTACGATATATTTAGCTAGGCAAACAGGCATGATTATGGTAAAATAAATCCGGTCGGTATATATTCCGGTCAACACCGCTGGATGGCGGGATGAATCTAGCCAGTAACCGGTTGACACCAGCTAAATCTGATGATAATCTCTGAAATGCCGCCCGCTTCAGGACATCCAAACCCAGAAACATCATACCGGCGAGGGGGAAAAGATGAATAAGTTGCAGACCATTATCTACGAAAAGAAAGACGGCATCGCCTTCATCACGCTCAACCGTCCGGAGGCCTTGAACGCCATCAACCGGACGATGTTCCAGGAGATAGGGCAGGCCCTGGACGACGCCGAAACGGATCCCGACGTGGGCGTGGTGGTAATGAAAGGGGCTGGCCGGGCCTTCTGCGCGGGGGTCGATCTGAAATTCGCCACGGAGGAACTAAAGACGCTTCAGGACCAGCAGGACCTGTTCCGTTTTGGCAACCAGATGGCGCTGGAGAAGATGGAAGGCTTGAGCAAACCGGTTATTATCCAGGTACACGGGGCATGTCTGGCCGGGGGATTCGAAATGATGGTATCGGCCGATCTCGTCATCGCCGCCGAGGACGCCAGAATTGGAGACCAGCATATCAACGTCGGCCTGTTCGGGGGAGGGGGTTGTGTCTACCGGCTGGCGCTGCTGGTGGGCATGCGGAAGGCCAAGGAGATTGTCCTGACCGGCAAGCGTCTCTCCGGCAAAGAGGCCGCGGAAATCGGCCTGGTGAACCTGGCCGTGCCGGCGGATAAGCTCGATAGCGCCGTCGTGGAAATGGCCGCCGAGCTTGCTTCCAAGAGCCCGGTGGCACTAAGAATGTCCAAGTGGTACATCAACAAGGTGGCGATGGTTAATGCCAGTACTAATTTGGAACTGGCGATGATGTATTCGCTGGTTGAAAGTACTTCGGAGGACAAAGAGGAAGGCATGAGGGCCTTCCTGGAGAAGAGGAAGCCCAACTTCAAGGGAAGATAGAAAGTTTACTAAAAAGGCGAAAAATACATGGCAACGCAACAAACGGTGAAAAATAAGTAAATTTAAAGGAGGGTACATGGCTAAAGTACCACTTAGAGAAAATTTGTTTACCGAGAGGATTGACGGTAACCTGATAGGTTATAAGTGTAAATCCTGTAAGCATATGCTTCCTCCACTGACCGTCACCTGTCAATATTGCTTTTCAAATGATCTCGAACCGACACCGCTGAGCCGGCGTGGAAAACTTTTCGCCTTTACTACTAACCATATGAACTCGGCACACTTCCAGGCTCCATTCAGCACAGGTTATATCGAGTTTCCAGAGGGCTTCAAGGTTTTTTCTGTGCTTGAAAAAGTCGAAGGAAAACCTTTTAAGATCGGTATGGAAATGGAGATGGTGATTCAAAAACTATGGGATAAAGATGACGATGAAGTAATCGGTTACAAATTCAGACCGGTTTAAAACAGGGCGGAAGCAGATTATCGAAAGGGGATACTAAATGAGAAAGATACCGTTGAGACGAGTAGCCGTTATTGGGGTAGGAATGAGCAAATTTGGTAAACAGCCGGAAAAATCTCTTGAAGACCTCGGCACGGAAGCATGTCTTGCGGCAATTAAAGATTGCGGTGTAGTTCCCAAGGATATCGAAGTTCTTTACTGTTCCAATGCTTTTGGTGATACAGGATGTCTCGGGCAACAGATAGGGAGCAAGGTCGGAGTTGTGAACCGTGAGATGGCCAGAGTAGAAAATGCCTGTGCCGGGGGCTCGACGGCGATAAGGGAAGTATTTTTAGCTATTGGCACCGGCAGATATGATATCGGCCTGGCAGTCGGTGTCGACTCGATGACTACATGCATGCCAAAGGGCCCTATTACTGCGAAAGACATAGATGGAGACCTCGGGCTTTCCATGCCCGCTTATGGTGCCATGCAAATGCAGCGATATATCCATAAATATGGAGCCACTATCGAGCAGTTTGCTCAGGTATCAGTCAAAAATCACATTAACGGCAGCTTAAATCCCTTCGCTATGTACCAGAAAGTATTCACGCTGGAAGAAGTGCTTAATTCAAGGATGGTCTGCGAACCTCTAACACAGTATATGGTCAGCCCTGTCAGTGATGGCGCGGCGGCGGCTATTCTTTGCGCCGAAGACAAAGTGCGCCAGTACACCACTAAACCTATATGGGTGGTGGGTTCAGCACTTATATCAGGCGATTACACTCTTTTCGCAAAAGACATGGATATCTCCACCATGGGCGAGCAGGCGGCTGCCGAAGCTTATGAGATGGCAGGAATAGGTCCTGAGGATATAGACGTGGTGGAGCTCCATGATGCCTTTGCGGCAAATGAGATCCCCAATATTGAGGACCTGGGAATATGCAAGCGGGGTGAAGCCGCCCATCTCCTTCAAGAAGGGCACTTTGATCTGACTGGGAAGGTCCCGGTAAGCCCTAGCGGCGGTCTACTGTCTCAGGGACATCCTTTAAGCGCAAGCGGAATACGCCAGATTTGTGAGCTTACATGGCACCTACGCGATCAGGCAGGAGAGCGCCAGGTTAAAGGTGCTAAAGTCGGCTTGGCCCATATGGAGGGAGGCGTGGTATCCGGATTACAGGGAGGCGCTTGCGGCATTAATATTGTAATGCGGTAAGTAACCAAGAGCCGGATATATGCCATGACCATATTCAAGAAATTACCAATATCGTCATTCCCGCGCAGGCGGCAATCCGCCGGTCAGTTCCGGGGTTACGGCTTCCGCCCCCGCGCCAGAATGGCAAACCGGTTGACACACGCTATCTTTATAGCCCCGTAGTCGGGGCTTGTTAAGTAACTTATATGGAGGCAGATATATGGAGTTTAAGAATGTTGGCGTGGTGGGCTGCGGAATCATGGGGGCGGGTATCGCCCAGTTATGCGCACAAACCGGTTACCATGTCATCGTCTCGGAAATCAATGACACCCTTTTACAAAAAGGGCTGAAATCAATCGAAAGCATACTCGGCCGCCTGGTGGAAAAGGGTAAAATTACGGCGGATAACCGGGACGATGTACTCGGTCGCATCAAAGGCACCACGAACATGGCGGACTTTTCTGTCTGCGACATTGCCATTGAGGCAGCTACCGAAGACATGAAGATCAAACAGGCTGTCTTCGCCGAGCTGGACAAGTACTGCCCGCCGCACGCCATCCTGGCCTCGAACACCTCGGTGTTGTGTGTGGCGGAAATCGCCAGCGTGACCAAACGGCCGGAAAAGGTAGTGGGTATGCATTTCGCCAATCCCGTGCCCGTTACCAAGATACTGGAAATGGTCAGAACCATAGCCACCAGTGATGAGACAATCGCAGATGGTAAAAGCTTTGGCGAGTCAATCGGTAAGACGGTGGTCTTGACCAAAGACCTGCCGGGCTTCATCTCCAACCGTCTCTTCTCGTCATTCCTGCTTAACGCGGTCCGCCTCGTCCAGGAAGGTATCGCCACACCGGAAGACATCGATACCGTTTTCAGGCTGGGGTCTAATCATCCCATGGGGCCGCTGGAGACGCTCGATTTCGTCGGCATCGATACGGTCTATTACGGGGCCAAGGCGATGTACGAAGAACTCCATGACCCGCAGTACGCGCCCCCGCCGCTGCTGCACCGGATGATGAAGCTGGGCTGGCTGGGACGCAAGACCGGCAAAGGCTTCTACGACTATCAGGGAAAGTAGCCCGTAACCACGGGAAACGGCGCGGTTTGGTCCCGGATAGTTGTAACCTGCTCTCTTTATCCTGGTCGCTCTGGTTTGACAGTCACTTCAGGCTTGTGCTAAAACGGTGAAGGCAAAAAAGGCCATCGCGGCGAAAGGAGCTGGCCACCATGAGGACTGATAAATATATTGTCACCCGACCCAAAGCCAACGAAGGCGACGTGCCCTTCCTTGACCACCAGATTCCCAAAGATATACGGGAGCGCGTATTATACCTGGACGACGAGGTTATCAAGGGGGCCTTTTACGTGGCCACATCCTGGTTCTGGAAAGCCACTCCCCCCGGTCCGAAAGCCCACGTCCACGACTTCGCTGAAGTGCTGGCTTTCTTCGGGACCAATCCGGAGGACGTGCACGACCTGGGCGGAGAGGTCGAGTTCTGGATTGAGGGCGAAAAACACCTGATGCACGAGAGCTTCATTTCCTATATCCCGGCAGGAGTAACACACTGCCCGCTGCGTGTCACCCGGGTGGACCGCCCTATCTTCCATTTCACCACCGGGCCACGGGGCATGTACGCCGGAGATACAAAGTGACCGCTTCTCTGGTACCTACGGACGATTAAGGAGGCTTTTACGATGACGCTGCAAGAGATGGAAAAGAAGGTCAGGGAACTGGAGAAACGCCTCCAGGCCATGGAGGACGCCGAAGAAATCCGGAAACTACACACCGATTACATTTACTGCTTGAGCAACTGGGAATTCGAAAAAATGGCGGACTGCTTCGCGGAGGACGCCGTGGAAGAGGGGATACACACCAACCAGAAACACACAGGCAAGGCGGAAATCAAGAAGATGTTCGAGGAGATGGCGCAGAACCCGCCGCAGAAGGGCGGCCATATACTGATCCAGCCCGTCATCTCCGTCGACGGCGATAAGGCCGAGGGGCACTGGATTATGTACCGCCTCAATTACTACTTTAAAGGGCCCTCCGGGCAGGTGATTAATATGTTCGGGCCGTCTGTGCAGCGCCGGTACGACTGCGAGTATGTTAAGGAAAACGGGAAGTGGAAATTCAGCCGTCTCAAGTTCACCGCCCCCTGGCCGGAGCCGGACCCCCGCTACGAAAAAGGCTATCCTCTGGCTTCAAAACTAAAGATGGAGCAATAAAACTAATTAAAAACGTCATTGCGAGGAGTCCCGATACAATCGGGACGACGTGGCAATCTCCGTGATTCATTAAAGCGGAACCAAGGGATTGCCACGGGCTTCGCCCTCGCAATGACGGAATATTGATGAAGGGGTACCAGTATGGACCAGCAGGAAATGGCCGCCAGGTTGCAGGCGGTCGAGGACATAATACAAATCGATAAGCTCCAGAAGATATACGGCTACTACCTGGATAACGGCATGTTCCGGGAGGTAATCGACCTGTTCTCGGACAACACGGAGTCGGTGGAGGTGGGCGACCGGGGGGTGTTCCGGGGCAAAGACGGCGTACGGCGTTTTTTCTGGGGCTACCTGGGGCGGGAAGGCAAACCGCGCCTGCCCGGTGACATGGCGTTCCACATGCAGCACCAGGGCGTGGTGGACGTGGCCCCGGACGGCCGGACGGCCAAGGGTAGATGGTACTGCACCATGATACAGGCCAGGCCCGTCGAGCCGGGCGGGCCGATACGCTCCGTGCTGGGGCACGGCGTGTATGAAAACGAGTTCGTTAAAGAAGACGGCAAATGGAAGTTTAAAAAGCTATTTTACAGCCTCCATTACCGTTCTCCCATCAAGGGGGGCTGGGCGGAGACACCCATGATCGCCGCCGGCCCTGCCCCCGCCAGCGATGCCCCGCCCACCGCTTACCATCCCTACCCGAATATCGCCCTGGTACCTTTCCACTGGAAGCACCCGGTCACCGGTGAATAAAAAGCCGATACCTATCACTTTCAGGAGGCAACATGGCAGAGAAAAACGAGGGTATGCTCTCCCCCTACCGGGTACTCGACCTCACCGACGAACGGGGGTTTTTCAGCGGCAAGCTGCTCGGTGACCTGGGGGCCGATGTTATTAAAATCGAAAAGCCCGGAGGCGACCCCGCCCGCCGCTTCGGCCCCTTTTTCCAGGACATCCCCGACCCCGAAAAAAGCCTGTTCTGGCTGGGTCTCAACACCAACAAGCGGGGAATCACGCTCAACATCGAGAGCGCCGCCGGGCAGGCCGTCTTTAAAAAGCTCTGCGGAACGGCGGACATCCTTATCGAATCGTTCGAACCCGGCCACATGGATATAATCGGACTGGGCTACGCGGCGCTCAAAGAAATCAACCCCCGTCTCATCATGGCCTCGATTTCCGGGTTCGGTCAGGAAGGCCCTTACCGGGACTATAAGTCGCCCTCCATCGTGCTCTGGGCGCTTTCCGGCCAGGGCTTCGTCACCGGCGATGCCGACCGGCCGCCTCTTTCCACCAGCTATCCCATCCCTTATTTTTTCGGTGCCATACAGGCAACCATCGGTGCTTTGATAACGCTGTACCACCGCGCCGTGACCGGCCGCGGCCAGTACGTGGATGCCCCTTCGCTGTTAAGTCTGGCCTGGGCCACCGGCTCGGACCCGCAGGGGCTGTGGCTGAACGATAAGACCATCGTCACGCGCTCCGGCCGTTACTGGCCCCGTCCCCAGCCCAGGCCCGACGGCTCAATAGAATATGTTAACGTCCCCCTGACCTATCCCTGCAAGGACGGCGGCGTCAAGTTCTTCCCCTTCGTGGAAGAGGGCATGCTCCCCAGTACCAACGGCATGACGCAGTGGGTCATCGAGGAGGGGTTCGGCAGCGAAGCGGCGCGAAAGGTCGACTGGAGTACCTGGAACTGGCAGACCGTGCCCCAGGAGCTCGTCGACGACATCACCGGCTGCTTCGAGCGCCTTTTCCTGAACCATACCAAGGCCGAGCTCTTTGAAGAAGCACAGAAAAGAGGCGTTCAGCTCTACCCGGTTTTTACCGTAACGGATATGCTAAATTTCCCCCAGCTTTCCATACGCAATTTTTGGGAAAAGGTCGAACACCCCGAACTGGGAACGCTGACCTATCCCGGCGCGTTCACCAAGCTGTCGGACGGCTCATGCGGGATACGGCGGCGGGCCCCGCGCATCGGCGAACACAACGAAGAAATCTACGTGAAAGAAATGGGGATGTCTCCAGAAGACCTGGCGCTCCTGGTACAAACGGGCGATATTTAACGCTCCAGACGGAGGACGAGATGGCTAATCGACCCTTTGAAGGTATCAATATCCTGGATTTCACCTGGGCAGCCACCGGCCCGCACACCGTCAACCCACTGGCTTTCTACGGCGCCACCATCATCAAGGTAGAATCGCGGGGGCGCTTTGATGCCTTGAGGAGCCTGGGGCCGTTCAAGGACGGCATCGCGGAACCGGAACACAGCTACGCCTTCGCCTACAGCCAGGCAGGCAAACGCTACAACATCACCCTGAACTTAGGGACTCCCAAAGGCATGGATATAATCAGGACACTGGTGACCTGGGCCGACATCGTGGCGGACAGCTATTCCACCGGTACCATGGAGCGGTGGGGACTCGACTACGAAAACCTGAAGAAAATCAAGCCCGATATCATCATGATACGCACCTGCATGCACGGCCACACCGGCCCGCTTTCCAAACAGCACGGCCAGGGGTTTATCCTGACCGCCCTGTCCGGGGTCGATTCTCTCATCAGCTGGCCGGACCGCGCCCCTTCCGGCGCCTACGGCCCTTTTACCGATTATATCGTGCCCCAGCTCAATACCATCAGTCTGGTGGCCGCCCTCGACTACCGGCGTCGCACCGGCAAGGGGCAGTACATCGACCAGTCCCAGCACGAGGCGACCCTGGGGCTGATTGCGCCGCTCATTCTCGACTATACGGTCAACGGGCGGGACATCACCGGACATGGCAACCGCCTGCCTTACGCGGCCCCGCACGGCATCTACCGCTGCCAGGGCGAGGAACGCTGGTGCGCCATCGCCGTTTTCACGGATGAAGAGTGGGCCAGCTTCTGTCAAGTCATCGGCCAGCCGTCCCTGGCCAACGACCCCCGGTTCCACACCCTGTTAAAGAGAAAAGAGAATGAAGACGCGCTGGACAGTGTGGTGGCAGACTGGACGGTAAAACACACGCCCGAGGAAGTGATGAAGCTGATGCAGCAGTCGGGGGTGGCGGCGGGCGTTGTCTCCAACGCCAGGGACATGGCTGAAGACCCCCAGATGAAGCACTACCGTTTCTTTGAAGAGCGCGAGCACCCCGTCCAGAAGAAAATCCCGTTCAGCCACGGCCCGGGCTTCCGACTGTCCGACGAGACCTATGAGATAGGAAGGTCCAACCTCCTCGGCGAGCATAACGACTATGTATTTACGAAGATACTCGGCTTTTCCGACGAAGAATTCGCCGCGTTAATCGCCGAGGGCGTGATTTAATCTGAAGGATGAAGACTGATGAAAACAAGAATTACCGAGCTCTTTGGCATTAAACACCCCGTTATCCTCTCCCCGATGGCCTTCGTGGCACGCGCCCCGCTGGTCATCGCTGTTTGTAACGCCGGCGGCCTGGGACTTTTCGGCCCGCCGGGGCTGACTGTCGATGAGATGCGCCAGCAGATACGTGAAATCAAGGCGAACGTCGGGGGAAGGCCCTTCGGCGTGAACATCATGCCCGTCATGCCCAAGGTGAGGGATCTCATCCAGCTACTCATCGACGAAGAGGTACCGGTCTGGACCTCCGGGCTGAGAAACCCGCTGACAGTTTTCAATATTAAAAAGCCCAAAAATGTTATTTTCATTCCGGCGGTGGGCAATGTCCGGCAGGCGTTAAGCGTCGAAAAATCGGGGGCGGACGCGGTCATCGTACAGAGCCTGGAGTCCGGGGGGCACGCCGGTCTGATAGCGTCTACCGTGCTGGTGCCCGAGGTCTCCCGGGCGGTAAAAATCCCGGTGGTCTCGGCCGGCGGCTACTGTGATGGCCACGGCCTGGCGGCGGCGCTGGCGCTCGGTGCGGAAGGCATCGCCATGGGCACGAGATTCGCTGTAACCCAGGAAAGCCCCATACTGGACGGACTGAAAAAGGCCTTCATCGAGGCGCGGGACGCCGACGCCGTCTTGAGCGCCGTCTGGGACGGCATGCCGCAGCGGGCGATAAGTAAAATGAAACACTACCGCGGCTGGTGGACGCATCCCTGGGACGCCATCCCCAACCTGATAGCCTCCAAGAATGTCTTCAACGCCAGCTGGAAAGAGATATTGGACAACGCCCGTATGCTGATGCAGATGAAAGTCTCGCCGGCGCAGTTCGCCACGGGTATGGCTCTTTTCCGCAAGTCTATCGCCAGCGGCGATATCAAAAAGTCATTCTCGCCGGCGGGACAGGTGGTAGGCCTGATAAACGATATCCCCGCCTGCCAGGAACTCATCGAGCGGACGGTCGCCGGAGCGGAAGACGTGATTAAAGAACTCTATATGGAAAAAACCGGGGGAAAATAACAGCAGCAGAACCGTTAGACCGCTTTATACACAATTATCTGGCATATTAAGAGGTTTCAGGAGGGGGCAAAAAGGCCCCCTCTCCTTTTCCCTTCCCCATGCTAAGGGTACAGGTGTAAGGCCAATATCTCCACCCCCTCTTTTGACGCGGTTACGGCCATTACAGTATGCTGGATAACATGGGCTTACCAAAACGAAGTCAAGCAATCAGGGACAAAACGGGGTCAACCCCGGAGCAGAGGGTGCTCCGCTCTACCAGAGAGCGGCACCTTATCGTCCCGGGACAAAAGCTGGTGGTGGCCGTATCCGGCGGGCCGGACTCCATCTGCCTGCTCCATATCCTTTACAGGATGCGGCGGGAGCTGGACATCGAGCTGCACGTCGCCCACCTCAACCACCGGCTGCGCGGTAAGGAGTCCTCCGCCGACGCCGCCTACGTGGCGGAGTTCGCCCGTAAATTAGGAATCCCCGCGACCATTGAAGCACGCGACGTGAAATCATACCGGACGCAGCAGCACATCTCCCTGGAAGAAGCCGCGCGGGAGGTACGTTATTCCTTCCTGGCAGAGGTCGCCGCGGCGGTGAAGGCGGAGCGGGTAGCGGTAGGCCATACTGCCGCTGACCATGTGGAGACCATCCTGATGCACCTGATACGCGGTAGCGGTACTCGGGGGCTGCGGGGGCTTTTACCCGTCAGCCGCTGGCGGTCTTCAGGCACCGAAATTACCATCGTCAGGCCGCTGCTGGAACTCACCCGCGAGGAAACGGCCGCCTACTGCCGCCGGCACCGGCTCCACCCGCGCACCGATACATCCAACTTGTCGCCGGAGCCGTTCCGGAACAGGATAAGGCATGAGCTCCTGCCATTGCTGCGGAGCTATAATCCACAGGTTGCCGCAGCCCTGCGGCGGACGGCACGACTCGCCGCGGACGACCTGGACTTCATCGATGAAAATGCGAGCCGGGCGCGGGATGAAGTGACCCGTCGGGAGGGTGATGCGGTCATCCTGGACAAGAAGAAATGCCTGGCCCTGCCGAGAGCGTTGCAACGCTACCTGCTGCGGGCGGCCATCGCAGCAGTGCGGGGCGACCTCAAAGACATCGAGGCCGGGCACATCGAAGACGTGCTCGCGGCCCTGGAGAAACCGGCCGGGAAAACAATCGACCTGCCCGAGGGCCTCACCTTCACCACCGAGCATGACAGGTATGTGCTGGCGCCGGACACGGCATCTTCCTGCCCGCTCCCTGTACTGGGAAATGACTGCGCTCTAAATATCCCCGGCAGGACGAGGCTCCCCGGATGGGACATCGAAGCGATAGTGACCACCTCCGCCGCCGTGAAGGATGAAATCAATGGGGCAAATGACTTGACCGCTTATTTTGACTTCGATAAAACGGGGAGGATCTTAAAAGTGCGCCGCCGCCTCGCCGGTGACCGCTTCCAGCCGCTGGGCATGCCAGACCCCAAGAAGCTGAACGCGTTCATGATTGACGCCCGGATACCCCGAGCCTGGCGGGGTCGCGTCCCCGTCGTCAGCGCGCCGGGTCAAATCATCTGGTTGGCCGGCTGGCGCATTGACGAGCGGGTGAAGGTCACCGCAACTACGGTAAATATCCTCCGCCTGGAATTCAGGCGCCGTTAGACATCCAGGCCGGTCGGTTCAACTGGCCCCGCCGCACCAATCTCTGCCGTTTCGGCCCTGCGCCAGCGTATAAAAAGGACGACGGCGGTTACCAACACGGCCACCACCGCGACGTAAGTCTCCACCTGAACAATGGTGAAGTAGCCTTTTTGCAGAAAAACCACGACGTAGTTCAGAAGAGCGTGCAGACCGGCGGCGATGAGGTAGAACTGCCAGCCCTTGCCCTTCGCCAGGCCGTAGCCAGCCAGGGCCGAGGCCGCGATGTGAAAGCCAACAGCAAAGAACCTCTCCCAGAAACCGGCAATCCCCAGGAAACCATCCATCTGCAAGGCCTGCACCGTCCAGCCGGCGGCGAACATCCGGTTATGCGCCCAGACCGCCTCGAAGATGCCGAAGCCGGCGCCGGCAATCGCCCCGATGGCCAGCCCCAGTCTGGGGGTGATGAGCCGGCCGCTACGCCACCACCAGACCACCATGGGTACCATCTTGGCGCCTTCCTGCACCAGCCCGCTTAATAAAATCTGGGGTATCCCCGCCAGGAGGAGCCAGCTAACCAGTGTCGCCTGGTCCCAGAAATGTGACAATGCCTGCCCTACCCAGTGTTGCAGCGGCAGCTGGACGAAGGTCACCGCCAGCAGGGTCAGGAAGGCGCTGACCACCGCCACCACCCAGAGCCAGTGTTTTTTAAAGAGCGGCGGCCAGTGGGCGCAGAGCCAGATAGCGCCGAAGACTATTGCCAGGCCAATGCCGACAAGCATCAGCTCTATCTTGAGGCCGGGATAAAGGAAGAATGACTTGAGAAAGCTTATCATATATTCCCACATGCTCAATCTCCTGCTTAAAGTATCCGCTGCAATCGCGGATTGGGCGTGATGCCCGGCATCCGCCCCCGTTTGGCTATCGGCATACCCGCCACCTCATGCAGGTCGGCGGTGAAATCTATCGGCCGGGCGCCGCTGATGTAGCTCCCCACACCGAAGCCGGTCACCGGCGCGCCTTCGGCCACGAATCTGGCGATACGCTCCGGGTCGAAGCCGCCGCTGACGAAGATGCCCACATGGTTAAAGCCCGCCTGGTCCAGCCGGGCGCGCACCTCCTTGACGAGTTCGATGGTGACGCCACCGCGCTCGCCGGGGGTGTCCAGCCGCACGGCCTGGAGTTTTTCCCGCAGCGCCGCGGCCACCCGCAGGCTTTCCTCCGCTTCGTCTTTAAAGGTGTCCACCAGCGATACCCGGGGCACGTCGGGAGGCATGTGTTCATCGAAGAGCAAAGTGGCCTTGACCGTATCGCCCACGATGATAATCAGGGCATGGGGCATCGTGCCGGACGGCGCTACCCCGGCCAGACGGGCGCCGTCGATGCTCGAGCAGCCGGCGCAGCCTCCCACCACCGCCGCGTAGTCCATCCTCCCGGAGACGGAAGGGTGCACGTGGCGCGCCCCGAAGCCGATAATGGGTATACCGCCGGCGACGTTCACACATTCTCGGGCGGCGGTGGCCCAGCCGCTGCCGTGGGCCAGGAGACCGACGATGGCCGTTTCGTAAACGCCGTAACTCCGGTAAGGCGCGGTAATGCGCAGCACCACCTCTTTGGCTGTCATCGAGTCGCCTTCGGCCAGGGCCCAGACCTCGCGCTCGCCCTCGGGCAGGACTTCGGCCAGGAGCGCTTTGACCTCCTCCATGCCGCAGAGGATACCATCGTGCCGGGGGAATATCTCCATGGTCGCCATCGGGTCGAGGTTTTCTTTACCCAGGATTTCCACGGCGCGGGCGAAGTAGATATCGGCGGTATCCCCGGCGACGACTTCCGGGGCGGGGGCGAACCAAGATTTTGTTACCTCTTTGCCGGTGGAAAGCGTCAGTTTAGCGCCGAGCACTTTCTCGATGTGCTCCAGGGCGAAGCGGTGCGCCTTTTCATCGAACGAGGCCACGCAGTCGACCGGCACCTCCACCTGGTAATCGCGGTTGCGGGCGTCGGCGACGGTATGGCAGACGCAGATATCGGTGCAGACCCCGCAGACGATGAGCTTTTCCGGCTTTAATTGCTTCAACTTATTTTCAAGGTCGGTGCCGAAAAAAGCGCTGTAACGTTTTTTCCTGATGATTTCGCCGGGTAACTCGGACAGTTCCGGGATGACCTCGGCTTCGGCCGTGCCGGCCACGCAGTGCGGCGGGAACATTTTAAATTCGAGGTCGTCGGGGTCATGGGAGTCGCAGACAAAAAATATCTTCGAACCGCGGGACGTTTCCTGCTTGAGGAGTTTTACGATGGGGGGAATAACACGGCGGGCCCTTTCGCCGCAGCAGAGGGGATAGCCCGCTTCCAAGAAGCCCCAGAGCATATCGATGACCAGGATGGCGTTAGCCATAGGCCTCACCTCCTCGTATTTTCCCGTTTTTTAATGCCGGAAGTGCCTCTCTCCCGTCAGTACCATGGCGATGTTATGCCTGTCAGCGGCGTCGATGGAGTCCTGGTCGCGGATGGAGCCGCCGGGCTGGATGATGGCGGTCACGCCCAGTTTGGCGGCGTGCTCGACGACGTCCGCGAAGGGGAACATGGCGTCGGACGCCAGGACGCTCCCTTTCGCCTTGGCGCCGGCCTTCTCCCCGGCAATCTGCGCGCTGACGATGCGGCTCGGCTGGCCCGCCCCCATGCCCGTCACCATCTTGTCCTTGACGAGCATGATGGCGTTGGACTTGATGTGCTTGCAGGCCCGCCAGGCGAAGAGGAGGTCTTCCTTCTCTTTGGCCGTGGGCTGGCGTTTGGTGACCACCTTCATCGCCACCTGCTTCTCCGGCAGGGAATCCGAGTTCTGTACCAGAAAACCGCCCTTGACGCGGCGGTAATCGATATACCCGCACTCTTCCTTGCCGTAGCCGGGCGGGAGCTCCGCCTCCAGGATACGCAGGTCTTTCTTCTTCTCCTGTAAAAGCTTCAGCGCCGCCGGTTCGTAGCCGGGGGCGATGACGATTTCATAAAAGACCGGCCGCATGGCCTCGGCCATGGCCAGAGTGACCGGCCGGTTGGCGGCGACGATGCCGCCGTAGGCGGCCACCTCATCGCCGCTGAAAGCGCGGCGGTAGGCCTCGGCGATGTCCTCGTGGCTGGCCAGTCCGCAGGGGTTGGTATGTTTAATAACAGAGACCGTCGGCGCGGCGTAGTCCACGGCGGCGCTCCAGGCGGCGTCGGCGTCCAGGATATTGTTGAAGGAAAGCTCCTTGCCGCCCAGTTGCTTCGCCCAGGTGATGCCGGTGTTCTGCTTCGT
>CAYWZO010000004.1:0-25687 GCA_964462865.1 uncultured Dehalococcoidaceae bacterium
CTTTTTCTGATAACACGGGTCTTGCCACCGGCCAGTCGATGCCGATATCGGGGTCATTCCATTTAATGGCACCGGCACTTTCAGGGGAGTAATAATTATCCATTTTATACAACATGGTAAGGTTATGGGTCAACGTGCACATGCCGTGGGCGAACCCCCGGGGTATATAGAGCATTTTTTTGTTTGCCGCCGAGAGCCGGAAACTCTGCCATTTCCCGAACGTCGCCGAGCCTTTCCTTAGGTCAACGACCACGTCGAATACCTCGCCGCTCACCACCCGTACCAGTTTCGTCTCGGCATGAGGTGGAAACTGGAAGTGGAGCCCCCTGACCGTCCCTTTGTTTTTCGAATAGGAGTGGTTCTCCTGGACCCAGTCCCGGTGCAATCCAAGCCCTTTAAAAATTTTTACGTCATAAGTCCTCATGAAAAACCCCCGGTGGTCTTTATAAGGTTCCAGGGTGATTTCAAAAACACCCCTTAGCCCCGCTTCTTTAATTATCATTTCAGCTTCCAGGCCCTATCATTCTCGGGACATTCGGCAGAGGTACAATACATGTACCGGTGAAATCGTACTTCCCTTTCAGGATGCCAACTATCTCGTCAGCGAAATTCCAGGCTAAAATTAACACATATTCTGGTTTTTGTTTCATTACTTCATCGGGGCCGGTGATGGGGATATGGGTTCCCGCCGTATAGTGTTGGTGCTTTAAAGGGTTTTGGTCGGCGATTACTGAAACCAGCCGTCCATCAATGCCACAAAAGTTCAACAGTGTTGAACTTCGAGCTGAAGCTCCGTAACCTACCATCGGACCGTGTCTCCTGGTAACTTTTTTCAAAATCTCCAGTAGCTGCCTGCGGTGGGAATAGACACGTTTAGAAAAATTTTGCCAGCTGCTCAATTCATTTACTTTAAGTGCTTCCTCAGCGTTACGGTATGATTGGACAACCGGCGTTTCCTTCCCTCTTTTATTCTTGATATATAATATAACGGAACCACCGCTTATAGGGCTTTCCCCGATATCAGCAATAAAAAGATTATGTTGGCCAAGTAACCTTTCGATACTTCTTAAGGTAAAATAACACAGATGCTCATGGTAAATGGAATCATAATGTAGCCCTTCATAGATGACCTTGGCGTAATGGAATTCCACTACCAGTAAGCCGTCCTTTTTCAGACACAGACCAAGCCCCCTGATTAAGTCATGGAGGCTCGCCACATGAGGCAGCACGTTCCGCGCAATAACCACCTTAGCCGGGCCGTATTCTTTTATTATGTCCTCCGCAGCCTTAACACCAAAAAACATACACCTGGTGGGAATACCCCTGGCCATGGCTATTTCTACGATATTCCTGGCAGGGTCAACTCCGAGTACTTTATAACCATTTTCGGCAAAAGGCTGCAAAAATGTTCCATCATTGCTGGCAACTTCAAGGACATAGTTCTCTTTTATGCCCTGCGTGCGGCCTATTATCTCACGATAAAAATGCCGGGCATGTTCCAAGGCCACTTTAGAAGTGGACGTAACCCAGACGTAGTTTCCGAACAAGTCCGCTGGCTCGGCAGTCTGATTAAGCTGTACCAGATTGCAGTCCGGACACCAGCTTAAAGATAACGGGTAAAACCGCTCTTCCTGGTCAGGGCTTTCAAGAAGCGAATTGGCATAAGGCTGTGCGCCGAGGTTAAGGATTTCCTCGATAGCCCCACTATGACATATACGGCAGGCTTTGATGGTATCCATCGTCCCTATCCTGTCACTATCTATTTCTACCCTAGAAACGCTTCCATAGCCTTGAGACTTTCAACCGAGGTGATATAGTAATACCTTTCATCTGTTTGATACCCGGAGAGCTGTTTCTTTTTAATCAATACGGGCAAGACTTCTTCCTCGAAAGAGCAATCACCAGCCGGTATCAGCTCCAGGACTTTTTTATTCAAGATAAAGAAACCGATGTCAACGCCGTTGAGGTCTTTGTCCCGGCGGCTTTTATCATATTTTAATACAAAACCACGGTCATTGACACAGGCATTGTTCTCCCGTCCATATTCGCCCCGGCCGTCTTTATTGGTATAAATCGTTGTTGATGCCAGCGTCTTTTGCCGGCTATAGAAAGCAAACAGCTTGTTTAAATCAAGCGGCCAGAGGTTATCGCCGTACATCAGAAGAAACACATCATCGAACAGCGGGCCAGCATTCCTGATTCTGGTGCCGGTTTTATCGCTTACCTTGCCGATAGAATATTTAATGTTAAGTCCGAAATCCGAGCCATCGCCGAAATGACGGATAATTACTTCCGGCAGGTAGCCAAGCAAGAGTACCACCTCGGTGATGCCGTTATCCTTGAGCATATCTACCAGGTACTCCAGAAAAGGCCGGTTGTTAACCGGTACCATCGGCTTGGGGACACTGTAGGTAAGAGGTCTCAAACGGACCCCTTCTCCCCCTGCCAGGATAACCGCCTGACGGATACCCACCTTCAGCTTCTCCAGAACAACTTGTCATCGATAGCTTTTTGCTGGCTCAATCTTTTAAGCTGGTTCAGCCTGATATACTTATGGCCGGTGAATTCTTCGTAGGTCAGGCCGTGGTCCCGAAACGCCTGATACAGCTGCCGCACGCCTTTCTCCACGTCCCATTTGGGGGAGTAGCCTTTTAACCTGTTGGTGATTTTATCAAAATTGACCTTATAGGTCCTGGACTCCGCGCCGTGTTCGTGGGTGTACTCCACCTCGCACCCGGGAATAACTTTTTTAACGACGTTGGCAATATCTCTGATTTGATAGTTATCTTGGTTCTGCCCCACGTTAAAGGCCTGGTTGTGGACCACTTCAACAGCGCATTCCAGGGCAGCCAGATAGGCCTGGCCAAGGTCCTCGACGTGGATGGTAGGCCGCCAAGGCGTGCCGTCGCTCATAATCCGTATTTTCCCGGTGGTATAGGCCGACCCGGCCAGGTTGTTCACCACCAGGTCGCAACGGAGCATCGGCGCCACGCCGTAGACTGTACTGGCCCGTAAAAATACCGGTGAAAATTTATCATCGGCCATGCCGGAAAGGGCTTCTTCGGATTTTACTTTGGAGATAGCGTAAGCGGTGACCGGGGCCAGCGGAGAGTCTTCTGTCACCGCCGCCTCGCCGGCGATGCCGTACATGCTGCAGGAAGAGGCGTACACGAATCTTTTTATCCCCACTTCTTTGGCCAGATTGGCCAGCTTTGCGGTAGCTTCGTAGTTGATATCGTAAGTCAGATTAACGTCAAGCTCGCCGAGCGGATCGTTGGACAGGGCCGCCAGATGAATGATAGCGTCAATATTTTCCAGGTCCCCTGCCGCTATTTTCCTGATATCTTTATCGATTTGCCTGGCCTGGCTATAATCGAACCTTTCGAACTCGCAGCCCCGGTAATAATTAGTATCCAGACCGGTTACCCGATATCCGTTTTCCAGGAGAAGCGCGGTCAACATCGAGCCGATATAACCGTGGTTACCGGTAACCAGAATATGCATATCCCCGTCTCCGTATTCAGGATAAGACCTTTTTCGCTTTTTCGTCCCTAAGCAAAGAATTTAAAAGATGCTCGATTATCAGATGTACGTCTTCCACCCTCTGTATATTATCGCTCGGGACATGGATATTTTCCTGGGCGCATTTAAGCAGCTTCCCGCCGTCGTACCCGGAAAGGCCGATTGTAATCGCCCCGTGGCTATTAGCATACTCGATAGCATTGATGACATTCATGGAATTGCCGCTGCCACTTATCCCGATGACCACGTCTCTGGGTTCCATCAGATTCTTGAGCTGTTCTACGAAGATATCTTCGTAACTGGCGTCATTCGCCCAGGCAAGCATACTGGGGATGTTATCGTTTAACCCTACTGCCTTGAACCTCGGCGAGCCTTCGATGATGGTCATCTTGGACAGGTCAATTACGAAATGGGAGGCCGTGGCCGCGCTGCCGCCGTTGCCCATCGTAAAAATAGTATTCCTGTTTTCCCTTGCCCTGGTCAATATCGAGGCAACTTTATCAATTTGAATAAATAAATCGGCCTCCATTGAGTCCAGGATATTTTTAATATCAGCCAGGTAAGACCAGGTGAATTTCTTTCGGAACTCTTGCATCGCCATTTGCCTCCCTCCCATATCTAACTCATATACACTATTTTACTGCCTTCAGGTTCGAAATTGAAAGGCGCTTCCCGGAGGTCGGTAAGTGCTCCCCTTACCCTGGGCTGGTTTTTCTCCTCGCAGTAGAGCAGCAGGAACCCGCCGCCACCGGAACCCAGTACTTTCCCGCCGACGGCTCCGGCCTTCCTGGCTTTCTCGTAATATTCGTCTATAACGGGATTGGTGATACTTGCCGCCAGTTTCTGTTTATAGACCCACCCCTGATGGAGTATCTCGCCAAACTCGGTTAGGTTATTACTGCTTAACGCCCTGCGGAGCTCTCCGGCCAGTGCCACCATTTTATCAAGGACAGGCATATTATCGGAGGTCTTGTCGTTCTGTTCGCTTAAGATGTTGTCTGACTGCGTACGCAAACCTGTATAAAACAAAAGCAGGCCCCTGGACAGTGCTTCCAGGATGTCCTTACGGCAAATAATCGGCTCGACTATTACACTCCCATCTTTATTGAATCGAATGTAATTCAGGCCGCCGAAGGCCGCCGGGTACTGGTCCTGCTTGCCGATGGGGCGGCCGAGTATCTCGATTTCAATTTTGCAGGCCTGTTCAGCCAGTGTGGCGGCGGATACGCGCTCCCCTTTACACCCGTGCAGCGCGTTGAGAATGCCGACTGTCAGGCTGCTCGACGCCCCCAGTCCCGACCCTACCTGAGCCGGCAGCATGTCTCCCATGTAAGAAATATCTATCCCCCCGCCGGTGATGCCTGTCAGCTTTAACGCCTCCCTGGCTAGGTTATGCTCGATTTGTTCCATCTTCTCTACGTACTCGATCTTAGAGTAAATGACCCGGATGTGATGGTCGAACGTGCGGTTCACCGCCACGTACATATATTTATCAATCGCCGTACTCATAACAGCTCCGAAGCCCCTCTGATAGTAAGCTTTAAAATCAGAGCCGCCGCCGGCAAAGCTGACCCGGAAAGGCGTCCTGGAAATAATCATTTGTCTCCTTATTGCGTGATCAAGACCGGAGTGTCATTGGCCAGTTATTTATTTTATTCTTCGTAAGTAGCCGTTTGGGCTGTAAGATATATACAGCTTGTTATAAAAGGTATCTATTTCAAAATCGCTCTCTGTCTTCAGAAACTCCTGTACGGCTTCTTCGGGGCCGTTGTCAATGTACTTCCTGTCACAGGCGCCAAGTTCGGCCATTTTCGATGTATTTGTATCAAATACGACGATATATCCACCCGGCTTGATAAACTGCTTGAAAAGCTGTAATTCTTTTAAAACATGAGACCTGGTATGGTCTGAATCAAGGCAGGCAATTACACTGGAATCGGCTGGAACCCGTTTTTTTATCTGATTGATGGTCTCGTCGGAAACCGAACTGCCTTCAATCATCTCTATTCTTTTAAACAAAGGATGGGCTTCAATGACTTTTCTATTATGTTCTCTTATTTCAATATCCACACCTATGACTTTTCCTTTATTTAACAGTTCCATCATAGAAGCATAATATATTAAACCCCCGCCGTGGGCGATCCCTGACTCCACAATAACATCAGGGCGGACAGTGAAAATCAGTTCCTGCATAAGTATTAAGTCCTCGGGCGTCTGGATTACTGGTACACCCAGCCAATCGATTTCGTAAGATAGACGATTTTCAACGGCCGCTTTCATCCATTGCAGCCCAATACGCTTTAGATCCTCGGTATTTTTGGTTTTTTTCGTAAGGACATACTCCCGCAATGACGTAATATTCCCGAATTCATCCATTGTGAAAATCTCCTGCTATTTCGTGCTTTTTAACGGTGTAAATTCAGTCTTCCACTCCAGCAGAGGCCTTATCACGCCGCCAGGCCATTCACGGGTATAATCGCCCCTGGCACCACCGGAACCAGGGTCATATATATGAAAAGTTATCGCGTCGTGCTCACCGGCATGATAGGTATGGGGATTGGTCGATACTCCTCCCGAAACAGAAATGGTCCCCTCATTTAAAAAATTACCCGGTATGCAATAGACACTGCGGTACAGCCCCACTGGCCGTTTACGATTTCGCCAGGCCGGTTCGTAATTGTTCATCGATAAAAACATCAGAGCACCCGATTCATCATAAAAATAAAAGGCATTCTCTAAAACCCATCCTTCTTGTAGAACCCAGAACTCAAGCTCAACGAATACTGGTTCCTGTATATTGAATTCTCCGGTGACTTCGCCTTTATCATTTCTCGCGCGGAAGGCATGCAGACGGACAACATCTCCTCCCGGAGCCGTCTTTCGGTCATCCCAGACCCTTTCCGCGCTGGTACCCAACCCGGCACCAAGATATCGCTTGACGACCACTTCAGTCGTTCCGTCCGCCAAGATATTTCCCCGGTCTAATAATATGGTCCGATGACAAAGACGCTTGATAGCAGACATATTATGAGATACGAACAGCACCGTCCGTCCCCCCTTGGCAATATCCCCCATCTTCCCCAGGCACTTTTTCTGAAAGCCAACGTCTCCAACCGCCAGCACCTCATCCACCAGCAAAATCTCCGGCTCGAGGTGGGCCGCCACCGCAAAAGCCAGCCTGACATACATACCGCTGGAGTACCTTTTAACCGGGGTATCTATATGCTGTCCTATTTCCGAGAAGGCGACTATCTCATCAAATTTCCGTTCTATTTCCTGTTTGCGCATCCCCAGGATGGCGCCATTTAGAAAAATGTTTTCCCGGCCGGTAAGCTCGGGGTGAAAGCCAGTGCCGACCTCAAGCAGGCTGGACACCCGGCCGTAGAGCTCGGCCGTCCCGCTGGTCGGCTCCGTAATGCGTGATAGAATCTTGAACAATGTAGTTTTGCCGGCGCCGTTCCGGCCGATGATGCCCAGCACCTCTCCCTCTTCCACCTCAAAGGAGATGTCCTTGAGCACCCAGATTACGTTGGCCTCATCCCCCTCTTTAAAACTCGTCAGGCTACGCAGACGGCCCAGGTTCCTCACAGGAGCACTAATCCCTTCCATGATGGTCTCGCGGAAGGTCTTGTATCCCTTTTCCCTCGCGCCGATGCGGTAGCGCTTGGAAAGATTATCTACTTTAATTATCGGCCCAGCCATAGTTCCCCTTAAATAATATCGGCAAAATAGCGTTCCGTCCGCTTGAAATATAAAGCCCCGCCAATAAAGACGATAATGCTTACCGCCGCCGAAACCAGGAGCGTTCCGGTCGGGAAGGCTATCGTCCCCAGGAGTGCGGAGCGGAACGCCTCAATGACCCCGCTCATGGGATTAATCGCGTAAATAAAGTGATATTTATCCGGCAGCATGGAGGCCGGATAGACCACGGGCGAAGCGAACATCCAGAACTGCACGATAAAAGGAATAGTGTACCTGATATCCCGGTATTTGGCGTTTAAAGCCGCCAGGAACATGCCCACGCCGCCCGCGGTAAGCATGAGGAGAATGAGTAACAGCGGTAAAAAGGCCGTCATGACGGTGGGATAGATGCGGTAATACAGCATCATGGCAATCAACACGATGAAGGCGACGGCAAAGTCCAGCAGACCGGCCAGCACCGGCGCCAGAGGGACTATTATCCGGGGGAAATATACCTTGGACACGAGTGCGCTCTCCTGAATGAGGCTGTTGCCGGAATTCGATATCGCAGTGGCGAAGTAATTCCAGGCGATTAAGGCAGAATAGCTGAAGATAGGATAAGGAATACCGTCAGAAGGCACTTTAGCCAGGTTACCAAAGAAGAGGCTGAATACTATCATCAGGAAAAGCGGCTGGATAATTGCCCATAGCCCGCCCAGCACCGTCTGCTTATAGCGTACTTTAATATCACGGTTGACGAGGAAATAAAAGAGGTCGCGGTACTCTTTTAACTCCTTAAAATCTATTAATTGCCAGCCCTTTTTGGGCTTGATGACTAAATAAGGCTTTGCTTCCATGGTCCCTTCTCGGCAGCCGCATCATGAGTAATCACGGATATCCTGCCGCCAATAACTATCTTATCGCTTCAAATGGGCCAGTGGCAAATAGCCAGGCTCTGTGGTGTCTTTCATGTAAGCCCAACTCTGAAACATGCGGTAACTGTCATTTCCGACTGTTCAGGTTAGTATATCACAACCGCAAATTTTGGGTCAACGAAGCTAGCAACCATCATTATTTAGATATGCAGCTATGAAACTTACTGACTTGTACCCCGAACGATAAATTGCTAGAATTTTCGTAACATAACAAGTCATAAGCCCCTGTTGCCGATATTGTTCTGCCGGAGGAAGCCAGTGGCTGCCCGTCAGGCATGAATACAACGGTTGGACAAGCAATTGAGTATGAATAGCAACGACCTCCAGAAAAAAAGCGTCGTGTTCTTCCGCGGCGAGCTCATCACGCCCGGCGGCGCCGAAAGGGTGCTGGTCGAGGAGGTGAAATACTTTGAGAAGCAGGGCATCAGGACGCATATCCTGACCTCCGATTTCGATAAAAAAGCTTTATTCAACGAGGAGTACCAAGCCACTGTATCGGTGGTTGGCCAGAATATCTATTCGGCATCAAAAATAAAGAGGATTTTATCTTTTCCCCGGACGGTGCTGGCCATCAGAAAAAAGATACAAGAGATAAAGCCCGACGTTATTATCGCCCAGACCTACTTCGATAGTATCTATCTGTATTTCGTCACTTTATTTACTCGCTTTCGCTACGTGACTCACGTTCACGATACGATATCGTGGGTCGTCGGCGGTGTGCAGCAACGGGCTTTGATTTACCGGAAAGGATTTAATGAAGTCAAAGATTCACTGCCCGGCCACCGCCAATTTATCCCCAGGAAGCCGCCCGGGATTAATTTTATCAGGAGGATTACGGGCGAACTGGTCTCACTCGCGGAGTACCTCGCCGTCAGGAAAGCGAAGAGGATATTCGTACTCTCCAACCACGTTAAATGGGAGGTCAGCAAACTCTATCGCCGGGAAGCCGTGGTGGTCAGGGGTGGATTCCATGCACCAATAATCGATTATAAACCCGGGCAGGATACCAGGCAAACGCTGGGACTGCCGGATAAAAAAATCATACTAAATATCAATAGATTGATGCCGACAAAAAGGGTAGACCTGCTGATAAAGGCTTTCAAAGAACTTGGGGATAAATATAATGATACTGTTCTCGTTATCGGCGGCACCGGGCCGGAGGCAGATAACCTGAAAGACCTGGCTGAACGGCTGGGCATTGCGGACAGGGTGAAATTCGTCGGTTTTATCAAACAAGAAGAACTCTGGGACTATTATTACGGCTGTGACGTATTCGCCCACCCCGACTGGCTGACCTCGGCCATCGCGCCTTACGAGGCCCTGGCCGCCGGGAAAAAGGTCGTCCTGTCCACCGATATGGAAGTGCCCGAATCCCTGAAGGATGACCGGCATATCTTTGTTGCAGAGCCTGCGGTGGCGGCCATGGCCCGGGCTTTGGAAAAAGCCCTGAACACCCGGGTGACCGGTAAAATAGACCTTTCTGAATACACCTGGGAAAGTTATTGCCGCAAGGTATTTACCGAGCTTGTTCCTTTGTTTAAGTAGCCTTGCCGCCACTATCCCGTCAGCTCGTCCAGCAGCCGACGGCACTTCTGTACCGTGCTATCGTAGGAATACTCCTGCTCGATGAGCCGGCGGGCGTTCCGGGCAATTTCCGCCAGCCGGTCGTGCCGCAGCGCTTTGATGATACCGGCGGCGATGCCCTCCGGTGAATTGTCCGCCAGAATAAAGCCGGTCTCATCATCCTTGATAAGGTCGGGCACGCCGCCGACCCTGGTGGCCAGCACCACCGCCCCGCAGGCCATCGCCTGCTGGATGGTCCCGGGGAGACCCTCTTCATACGAAGGCAGAATATATAGCTTGAGGTCGTTGAGCACGCCGGGGAACTCTCCCGTGGGAATCCACCCGGTAAGCGTAACCCTGTCCTCCAGGCCGTTCTCTTTTATGAACTGCCGGATTTCTTCTTCCAGCAGGCCGTGGCCGGCGATATAAAACCGCGCGTCCCCCATCTCCTTTAAGACCAGCGGTATCGCCCGGATAAGGTTGAGAATCCCTTTCCGCGGCTCAAAACGGGCGATGTACCCCACCCGGTTCCCCCTCTCATCCAGGGGTTTAATCGTGCTGAAGATATCCGTGTCGATAAACTGTGCGCCGCTAAGGGCGATTTTCCGCCGGTACCTGTCCAGGCCGAGCAGGCCGATACCGCTTTCCGAGAGGACACAGATGCGGTCGGCCAGGCCAAACGTGGCTTTTTCCACCAGGGCGAAACAGCGGGCGAGGCAACTGCCTGCCCGTCCGTAGACCGCCCTGGCGTAGTTCGAGGGGAGCCCGACGGCGAAGACAACCATCTTTTTACCCATAAGTTTAGCCAACAGCATGGGCAGGAGATATAACGCCGTACCTATCTGGAAAATGACGACACGCGCCCTCCGGGGCAATTTCAACAAAGCGCGGGCGATATTTAGCTGCAACACGATAAACTTGAAACCCCTGACCAGCAGCGGCTCATCGCCCCTGGCCATGCCCCCCTCAACCCTGATTATCCTGACGCTTTTCTCCGGCATCTCGAAGGTTTTTCCGGCCAGCAGGAATATCTCGCCGGTCACCGGCCTGACCTGCTCGACATAGTTCTGGATAATCGCCTCCTGGGCCGGGTCTTTAACGGGCGTAATCACGATGGCGATATCGGGACGGGGCGACGGATTTTTATTCATATCGTGAACTCATTAATCAACCTTCATAAAATACGGCAGGCAAGCAAATCGTTATGGCCCCGGACGGCCGCCGGCATTCCCGCGCCAGTAATTCAAGATGTCGGCGAGCGTCGTCTCCAGCGGCACCTGCGGCTCCCAGCCAAGGCCGCGCAGTTTCGAGCTGTCGCCCACCAGCAGGGGGTCATCGGCCGGGCGCATTTTAGCCGGGTCCTGTACCAACTTGATTTCCTGCGGAGACAGGGCGACCAGCCCGGCCAGGACATCCGCCATTTTACGGCCGCGGCCGGTGCAGATGTTATATACCTCGCCGGGTGTTCCTTTTAAGGCCAGCAGCCACATCGCCCGGGCGCAGTCCCTGACGTCCACGATATCACGTACGACTTCCAGGTTGCCTACCTCCAGCGCCTTCTTCTCTCCCCTTTCCACCGCGACGATGCCGCGGGCAAAGTCCGAGCAGGCGTCCAGTATCTTGCCGGGGCCAGTGATGTGGAATGGACGCGACCGGACAATCTTCAGGCCGCAGGCCTTCCAGTAGAGATAACCGAGCATGTCCCCGCCTATCTTGCTTACCGCGTAGGGACTGGCCGGGCGGAGATACTTGTCCTCTTTTACCGGTATTTCATCGGCGCGGCACAGGCCGTACTCGGCGCTGGAGCCGGCCAGCTCGACCACCGGGCTGATGCCCGCCTTGCGGATGCCTTCCAGCAGGTACAGCGTCCCCAGCGTATTGGTACTGATGGCCTTCTCCGGGTCCTGCCAGGACGAGGGTATATCGGCCCAGGCGGCCAGGTGAATAATATAATCCGGCCTGACGCCGGCCATAATCTCCGCAGCCCTGGTTTTATCCAGCAAATCATATTCCAGGATAGTAACGCCCTGTTTTAAAAAGTCCGTTTTTACGGCGGTCGGCCGTACCGTGCCATATACGTCGACGCCCTCCCGCAGCAGCAGGTCGGTCAAAAAGCGGCCAATAAACCCATCACAGCCGGTTACTAGGCATTTTTTAGCGTTCATTTCAGCTTCACCACCCGGCTTTCCGCCGAGGCCTGGTAGATGGCCTGCACCAGCTTCAGGGCTTCCAGGCCGTCCCGGCCGTTGCCGAGCGGCTCCCTGTTTTCCGCTATCGCCGCCGCGAACTCCCGCCATTCCTCGTACCAGGAGCGGTCGCCGCCCAAGAACTCGGTGGTCTCCGCACGGAACGGGGCGGTCAGGTCACGCTTGCCGAGGGTAGCCCGCTCGTTGCCGTAGGCCCCACCCAGCCCCTCCACGATGATGTAGCCGTCCCGACCGAAAATCTCCAGGGAAAAGATGTTTTTCCACTGGGTCAGGCTGGAGTGCAGGCTGGCTATCTGCCCTTTAGCGGTGCGCAGCAGGGCGAAGCCGTTGTCCTCCAGCGGCGCCATGTCCCAGAAACGCGTGCTGGTAAACCCGACCGCCTCGGCAAAGTCCCCCAGGAACCAGCGGAAAAGGTCGAAGGCGTGTACCCCCTGCTCCATGAGGTGCCCCCCGCCAGATATAGCCGGGTCAGCCCGCCATTCCTTATCGTAGCCCGGCCGGCCGCAGATGCCGTAGCGGCAGCGGATAAAATCGATTTCCCCGATAGCGCCCCCGTCCACCCACTCCCGGGCCTGCCGGACACCGGGGTGGTGGCGGTGGTTGAAGCCGCATTTGAGCCTGACGCCGTTTTCCCGGGCGGCGCGCAGCATGGCCTCGGCTTCTTCAACGGTACGCGCCAGGGGTTTTTCACACAGGACGTGCTTGCCGGCCCGCATGGCGGCGATGCTCATAGGGGCATGGAGGTCGGGCGGCGTACAGACGAGCACCGCGTTGATATTGTCCCGCTCGATGACGTCCTGCCAGCGGTCAGTGGCCGCTTTGCATCCCGTATTCTCCGCCAGTCGCCGCGCGTGGTCCAGGTGCAGCGAAGCCACCATGACGAGTTCCGTATCTTTAAACTGCTTGAGTACCGGGGCGCGGCGGCCGCCCTGGAGACCGGCGCCGATGAGTCCCACCTTGAAAGATATATCATCTTTTGCCATGTTCACCTCTTGCGGTCTTGGCCACGGCCGATGCTGGAATAGATAAAGCCCTGCTTGATGAGATAATCCCCGTCCAGCAGGTTCCTGCCGTCGATGATGACCGGCTTTTTCATCGCCGCTTTGATTGCTTTAAAGTCCAGGTCTTTGAACTCCGGCCATTCGGTGAGGACAACCAGCGCGTCGCTACCCCGGGCTGCCGTATAAGCGTCGGCGCAGGACTCGAAGTCTTTGTGCCGCCGGACTTCCTCCGGTGACGCTTTCGGGTCGTAGGCTTTGACGGACGCGCCGCCTTTCACCAGGTCCCGGATGATTTCCACCGAAGCGGAGCGGCGTAAAGTAGAGGTGCCGGCCTTATAGGTCAGTCCCAGGACGCCGATTTTCAGTTTTTTTATCGAGCCGAAGATTTTCTCCAGCTTCCTGATGATGACGCTGTTCTGCGCCCGGTTCACCTTGAGCACGCCGTTAATCAGGTGCGCCGGGTAGTCAAGCTCTTGACCCAGCTTTTTAAGCACTTTCAGGTCGCGGGCGAGCGTGCCGCCGGCGAAGGCCAGGCCAGGCCTAAGGGGCAGCTTCGGGCCAATCCTCTCGTCCGAAGCCAGCGCCTCGGCCACCCGGAAAGCGTCCGCACCCACTTCGTCGCAGAGATTGCCAATCTCGTTGGCGAAGCTGATGGAGGTCGCCAGAAAGGCGTTGAGGGCGTGCTTGGTCATCTCGGCCGTCTTCAGGCTCATCCTGACTTTAGGGGCATCAACGACGCTGAAGAACCGCTCCACGCGGTCGAGAGTCTTCTCGCTGTCGGCGCCAATGACAATCCGGCCGGGGCGCTGAAAGCACTCGATGGCCTTGCCGAGCCTTAAGTTTTCCGGGCTGTAAGCGATATCGAAGTCCAGGCCGGGGTTTTCCTGCAGTATGGCCGACTTCACCCGGTCGCAGGTGCCCAGGGGCACCTGGCTGCTGACGATGACAACGGCGCCCTTTTCCAGGTGTCCGGCCAGTACCGTAGTCAGGGCCAGTATTGGCGATAAGTCCACCTCGTCACGGTCGTTGACCGGCGTATCATAAGTGATGAGGACATAGTTAGCGCCCTTCAGGGCAGGGATAAGGTCGGTGGTGTAGCTCAATCGCTTCGATTTTATATTTCGGGCGATAAGCTCCTCCAGGCCGGGTTCGAAGATGGGCGGGACGCCTTTGTTGAGCTGGTTAACAGCTTTATTATCATTATCAACGCCGCTAACGCGGTAGCCGGCCCCGGCCAGGCAGGCGGAATAGACCGAGCCCAGGTGCCAGATGCCGATGACGCAGACTTTATCGTTGCCGGATGTCATGGCAGCCCTGGTTCTCCCTTGCCGAGCAGACGCCGGCAGGCTATCCTGACCGCTTCGGCGGAGCTGTATTTCGCCTTCCAGCCCAGGCTGTTTATCTTGCTGACATCGTAGAAGACCCTGGGGACATCGCCGGGCCAGCCGCGCTCGCCGCCGGTAAATCGCAGGCGCACGTCTTTCAGCCCCATTTCCTCGATGATAATCCGGGCGATTTCGCTGACCCTGACCGTGGTCGGCGAGCCGAGGTTGAAAACATCGCAGGGTTTCTTAGAGTTATGTAAAGCACAGAGCATCCCGTCGAGGCAGTCCTCCACGAGGAAATAGTTCTTTTCCTGGTTGCCGTCGCCGAGTATCTCCAGCTCTTGCGGGTCGCGCCGGAGCTTGTGGATGAAGTCGTAGATAATCCCGTGCCCCATCCTGGCACCGACGACGTTGCCGAACCTGAAGATACAGGCCCGCATATCGAAAAGATGGCAGTAAGCGCTGATGAACCCCTCCCCGGCCAGCTTGCCCGCTCCGTAGAGGGACACGGGGAGGAGAGGGCCGGAGTCCTCTGCGGTGACCCCCCGGACCAGCTCGCCGTAGACCGTGGAGCTGGAAGAAAAGAGGAGTTGCCTGATGCCGTTTCGCCGCATGGCCTCCAGGACGGAATGCGTGGCGATGGCGCAGTACTTCAAGTCCAGGTCAACCTGCTGGTTGCCCCCGGGGATATCGGTATTGGCGCCGAGGTGCCAGACGATTTCATGCCCTTTCATATACCTGGTCAGCGTGGTGGTGTTCAGCAGGTCGGCCCGGACAAACCGGAACTCCGGTTTATCAAAATGGTGCTTTATCCATTCTTTCCTGCCGGAGAACAGACTATCGTAGACCGTGACGGTGTTACCCTCTGCCATCAGCCTGTCCACCAGGTGGCTGCCGATGAAACCGGCGCCGCCGGTAACAAAGTATTTCATTAACTGCTCCTTAAGCCTATCATAAATTTTCCTTGTAAAAGCGTCCCCCGGGCCAGACCCACGGCGCTTTAGCCGTGCGCGTCCATGAACTCTCTGAAGTAACCGGCTATCGCTTCCCTTTCTTCCCGGCCGATGCCCTGGTGATTGCCGAAAAAGAACGAGTTACGCATGATGTACTCCGAGTTGGGCAGCTCGCCTTTCCGGTAGTTGACGTACCGCATCGCCGGCTGCTCCGCGATGTTACCAGCCATAACCCCTCTTGTCTCCACCCCTTTTTCCTCGAGGAAAGACATAACCCGGTCCCGAGTGAACGGAGCCCCCGGCCTGACCGTTACCGGGTAGCCGAACCAGACATGGCGCGTGCCGCCTCTTTCTTCGTGCAACAGTAGTTGTCGAGAGTATTTTCTTAAACTTTCCGTCCAGAAGCGGGCGTTCTGCCGCCGTATCTCAATGAATTTCTCCAGTTTCCCTATCTGGTGGATACCGAAAGCGCCCTGGACTTCCGTGGGCCTTAGATTATACCCGGCGGTAATAAACAGATAGCGGGGGTCGATGTTTTTATATTCAGCGGCGATTTTTTCCTTGTCCTTGAGGTCGCGGACCCAGCCGAAGACCCGGAGCGCCCGGGCCAGCTCGGCGTATTGGTCATTGCTGGTGACCACCATGCCGCCCTCGATGGTGCTGATGTGGTGGGAGAAAAAGAAGCTGAAAGTCGCCAGGTCGCCGAAGCTGCCCACCTTTTTGCTTCCGAACTCCGCCCCGTGGGCCTCGCAGCTGTCCTCGATGACCATCAAATTATGCGCCCTGGCGATGTCCATGATTTTCGCCATGTCGCAGGGGTTGCCCAGCAGGTGGACCGGCATCAGCGCCCTGGTCCTGGGGGTAATCGCCTTCTCTATCTCCGCCGGGCTGATATTGAAGTTCTCCAGGTCGACATCGACCAGGACCGGCACCGCACCGACGTTAAAGATGGGGAAAACGGTGGTGGCCCAGGTGACCGCCGGCGTGATGATTTCATCCCCCGGCAGGATGCGGTCCGGCAGCAGCGGGCTGGTCAGCACCGAAAGCGCCAGCAGGTTGGCGCTGGAGCCGGACTGCACCATTACGGCGTGGCGCACGCCGATATATTCCGCAAAAAGCTTTTCAAATTCCTTGACCTTCCGGCCCATGACGACATAGGTATCCAGGAACGATTCAAGAGCTTCCCAGACCTCCTCCCAGTCATAGGAAGGGATGTTCAGGGGAATCCGGGTTTTGCCCGTGACAAACCGCTCTTTCCTGACCTGCGAAAAGTGCTGCTTGAGCAGTGCCTTGATTTTTTCTCCGGTTCCGCTGTCGTCCATAGCTTTCAAATCACCATCCTAGCTCCGGTCACCGGCTATCTTCTTGACCATCTCCAGGTCGGCCTTGACCATGATACTCACCAGCTGCGGCAGGGCCACCTCCGGTTTCCAGCCCAGCGTTTTATGGGCTTTGGAAGCGTCCCCGCATAGCGCCGAAACGTCGGCCGGGCGGTAAAAACGCTCGTCAACGGCGACGTAGTCTTTCCAGTCCAGCCCTACCTCGGCAAAGGCCAGCCGGGCGAATTCTTCGACCGAATGGTTCTCCCCGGTGGAAACGACGTAGTCATCGGGGCTGTCCTGCTGGAGCATCAGCCACATAGCCTTGACGTACTCCGGGGCATAACCCCAGTCCCTCCGGGCACCGGTGTTCCCCAGTCTAAGTTCCTTATCCAGGCCGTAATGAATCCTGGCGACGCCATCGGTTATTTTCCGGCTGACGAACTCGATACCGCGGCGGGGCGATTCATGGTTGAAAAGGATGCCGCAGCAGACGAACATGTCATAGCTTTCCCGGTAATTGACGGCGGTATGATGCGCGAACACCTTGGCGCAGGCATAGGGGCTGCGGGGATGGAAGGGCGTGTTCTCGTTCTGCGGCGATTCCTTGGCCGAGCCGAACATCTCGCTGCTGGAGGCCTGGTACACCCTGGCCCCGCGGCAAAAATAGCGCACCGCTTCCAGCAGCCGGATGACGCCCAGCCCGGTGACATCGCCGGTGAGAATCGGCTGGTTCCAGGAAGCCGCGACGAACGACTGCGCCGCCAGGTTGTAAATCTCGTCCGGCTGGGCCACCTGCAACGCCATGCCGAGGGAAGACTGGTCGGTCAAGTCCCCTTCGAGCAGGGTGATACGGTTGGCAATATGCTCGATGCGGCTCACGTTCGGAGAACTCAACCGCCGCACCAGCCCGTAGACATGGTAGCCCTTTTCCAGCAGCAGTTCCGCCAGGTAAGAACCGTCCTGCCCGGTGATGCCGGTAATCAGCGCGCTTTTGCTCATGTTCACCCCTCTATCACGGAATCTTACGAGAAGACACCCCGGTACTCTGCGAAAGCATCATCTCTTTGATGCCCGCCTCCAGCGTGTACGCGGGGTGGAAACCCAGCTTCCGGGCCCGGGTGATATCGGCCAGGCTGTGCTTGATATCCCCCGCCCTCGGCTCCCGGTGTACCGGTTTTTGGTTGCTGCCGGCCAGTCTTAAAATTAAATCGGCCAGATGGTTGATGGATATCGACTGACCGCCGCCGATGTTAAAGACACCGGAAAGACCGCTTTCGGCCGCCAGGATATTGGCCCTGACAGCGTCCTTCACATAAACAAAGTCCCTCGTTTGCTCACCGTCACCGTCAATGGCAAGAGGCTCGCCCCGCGTGGCTTTCTGGATAAAGGCGGGAATCACAGCGGCGTATTCGGACGCGGGGTCCTGCCTGGGCCCGAAAATATTGAAATACCGGAGGCAAACCGCCGGCAGACCGTAGGCTTCTGTGAAGACCCGGCAGTAATGCTCGCCGGCGAGCTTGGCCACGGCGTATGGGGACTGCGGCAGGGCGGGTACGTCTTCTCCCGTAGGCTGAACCCGGGTGTCACCGTAAACCGCCGCCGAGGAGGCATAAACCAGCTTTTTAACGCCGTTATCCCGGGCCGCCTGGAGCACGTTCAGCGTACCGGTCAGATTGACTTCGTGCGACGCCAGCGGGTCTTTCATACTTTTAGGGACGCTGGCGATGGCGGCCAGATGAAAGATGTAATTGGCGTCCCGGAATACCTTTTGCAGCCGCGGCAGGTCGACGACGCTGCCCCGGACAAACTCCGCTTTAGAGTCCTTGAGCAGGCCAGCAATATTCTCCATTTTGCCCGCGGAAAGGTCGTCGAGGATAATAACCTTATAGCCCTGCTTCGATACTTCTTCAGCGAGGTGCGAGCCGATGAAACCGGCGCCTCCGGTGACGACTGCTTTCTTCATCTTGCCTCGTTTTTATTATGTATTCATCGCATTTAATTTTTTACTACGATTCTCCAGCGCTGCGGGGAGAAAAGGAATTTTTGAATATATATTATGAAAGGCCAGCGAATGGTACTGCACGTTAATACATTTCCTGCAGAGAGCCAGGACCGGCTGATTGGTCTTGGGCATTTGAGTAGCACTGATTCTTAGCGCCAGGTTCCGGGTTTTTTGCCAGATAGACTGGAAGCTTTCTTCATTTAAATTACCCAGGGGCCTTTCCTGCCCCGAGCAACAGAGCAGTACATCTCCGTTACTGCAGATATAGGGATCGAAAAAGCCAACGTAACATGGAAAAAGCTTGTCATTTACCGCCGACGGCTGATAGTTAATCTGGCAGGCCCGTTTGAGAAGCTCCAGCGACAGAGATATTCTGTTTGACAGTCGATTACCGGCCAGGTATTTAGTCGCTTTATCTTTAAGATTTTCCAGCATCTGGCGGTCCAGTATCTTATTGCCGTATTTCTGCACATCAGCCAGTACGGGCCGCGCTACAAAGTGAATGTCCCAGCCCGCCGCCATTCTAATAAAATCGTCCATTTCTTCATAGTTGTCAGCAGTAATAACGTAATTCAGTTTTATCTTTTTATTGGCTCTGGCGATGCGGAGCAACCTCTCGATATTCTGAACAATCCCTGGAAACTGATTCTCACCCTGATAGCCGTGAGTGCTCTGGTGGCTGTTCCCGTTGCCGGAATTCAGACTTATGGTCAGCAAGTTGAGATTGCGGAATATCTCTTCATCGACAATATTGAGATTAGACCCGTTTGTTAAAATCTCGATTTTAAAGTCCTTGCCGTGCCGCCTTACCTGATTGAGCATTTCTTTAGATAAAAGCGGTTCGCCATCACCGGAGAAGAGCAATTCGTTCACGTGCAAATCCCTGAGATCCTGAAAAAGGTTCCGTATGATTTCCTCATTCATGAATAACGGGGCTACACTTGTTTCTCTCAGGTAGGAATGGGATGCACAGAACCAGCATTTGTAATTACACGCCGAAGTCGCCGCTATCTCGATCCTTATCGGTCCGATGTTAGCCTTGGAATCAAGATTAAGCATCCTGACTAGCTTTAACCCTCGGCTAACGTTTGATTTGAAGTCCCTCAATAATAGCTTATCCACAAAAATATCTCTTTTATCAAGGTTCAGCTACATCAAAGCTCGCCTTCAGTCAGGCCGTCGAAATGATAGCCGAGGATTATCTTCACCACCCTGGCGGCCACGTTTTCCGCCAGGTACTCTGCGGGCGGCTCCCAGACGCTTTTTTGGCCCAGTACGATTTCCAGAGCCTTGAGTATCATCTCCGGCGCCACGCCGGCCAGCATGTTGCTGCCGCATTCCAGCGTCTCCGGCCGCTCGGTGACATCGCGGACGGTGATATTGGGTACTTTGAAGATACAGCACTCTTCCTGCACCGTGCCGCTGTCCGTAATCACTCCGTATGCCTGCTTCTCCAGGGCGGTGAAATCGAAGAAGCCGAAAGGCTCCATCAGGCAGACGCCCCGGTTACTAACTTTCAGAGAGAACTTCTCCATCCTGTCCCTGGCCCGGGGGTGCAGGCTGACGATGACCGGAAATTTGTATTTATGATTGACCTCATCCAGCGCCTGGAGCAGGCTCTTCAGCCGGTCCTTATTATCGACGTTCTCGGCGCGGTGCATGGTGACCAGGAAATACTGCTGCGGCTTGACCTTCAGCTTTTCCAGCGCCCGGCTGGCTTCTATTTTCCGCGTATAGTGCCTGATGACTTCGTAGATGGGATTGCCGATGACCTGTATCCTCCGGCCCGGGATGCCCTCGGCGAGGAGGTTCTCCTTGCTCCGGTGCGTGTAAGGCAGCAGCACCGTACTGGCATGGTCGATGACCCTCCGGTTGACCTCCTCCGGCACGCGGTCGTCATAGCAGCGGTTGCCGGCCTCCATGTGGAAGACCGGAATCCCCAGCCGCTTGGCGATGATGCTCACCAGGCCGCTGTTGGTATCGCCCAGGACAAGGAGCCGGTCCGGTTTTTCCTTCAACATCACCTTTTCGGCGGCGGCCAGTATCTTCCCGACTTGCGCGCCGAAAGAGCCTCCCCTGGCCTTGAGGTCATAATCGGGCGGCCTTATCTTGAGCTCGGTAAAAAATCGGCTATTGAGACTGTCCTCAAAGTTCTGGCCGGTGTGCACCAGGACATGCTGGCAGTATTTATCCAGCCCGGGGATAATCAGGCTTAGCCGGATAATCTCGGGGCGGGTGCCCAGTACCGTCATTACTTTCATACCGCACCTCAATAATCAAGATAGCCTTCGGCCTTTAAAAACTTTTTTAGCTCCGGCCCGGACATGCAGTAGTCTTCCGATGATAGCTCGGCGGTCAGCACCGGTTTTTCCACCGTGACCTTGCGTATCTTCGGCAGGACCGGACAGACCACGTAATATTTACCTCTTTTAATCGTCCGGGGTATTTCTTCCTCCGAGATTAATATCTCGTGGATTTTCTCACCGGGCCTCGGCCCGATGATATTGATATCGATTTTTCTCCGGCCGATCATGGCCTTGACCAGGTCCAGGATGTTGATGGCGGGCAGGTCCGGGATATAAATATCCCCGGCCTCGGCGGAGCGGATGGCGTCCATGACGATACTGGTGGCCACATTAAGGGTCAGAATAAAGCGGGTCATATCTTTACTGGTGATGGTGACCGGCCCGCCGCTCTTTATCTGCTCCTGGAACAGGGGAATGACCGAGCCCCGCGAAGCCGCCACGTTGCCGTACCTGACGCAGATGAACCGGGTCTGCGGGCAGAGGAGATTGGCCTCGATGACCAGCCTTTCCTGAATCGCCTTGCACATGCCGTAGGTGTTCACCGGTTTGCAGGCTTTATCCGTGGAGATGGTGAGCATGGTCTCCACATTCTGCCCGTATTCCAGTATCGCCCGGATGATGTTCTGCGTCCCGATGATATTCGTCTTGACCGATTCCCAGGGAAAATACTCGCCGACGGGCACCTGTTTCAGCGCCGCGGCGTGGATGATGATTTCCGCCTCTTTTACCGCCCTCACTACCGATTCGTAGTCGCGGACATCGCCGATGCGGAAACCGAGCACGTCGCGGTTATAGTAAAAAACATCATCGGTGGCTACTTTCAGGTTTTTCCATTCGAGCTCCATGGCGTACTGTTTATCTTCGTCCCGGGAAAAGACGATAAGCTGCCGGGGCCGGCCGAGCTTGCCCGTCATGATGCTGTGTACCAGGCTTTTACCCAGGGAACCGGTGCCGCCGGTGATAAGCACGGACTTGTCCTTGAAAATCATCTTACCTCCACTTCAGGTACTGCGCCGCATCCCGGGCCATCTCTTCGAGCATTTGCTCCCAGGCAGGCGGCCTGAAGCCCGTTGCCTGCCGGTAACGCGTCGCGTCCAGGCTACGGTCGCAGTGAAAATCGGGGTATTCTTTAACATCAATATTAAGCCTCATCGCCTGATTTATCAAGGTCAGGAGCTTGTACTTGCTGATAGGCTCTGAAGAGACGTGGTAGAGTCCGCTTAAATTCTTGTGATTGGCAATAACATCGGCGATTATCCCGGCCAGGTGCAGCGTGGGAAAACCGCTGAAGATGGCGTTGGTGTACCCTTCCACCTTGCCGCCTTTATTGGCCAGGAACCATTCGAGCAGGCCGTTCGCCCCCGACAGCTCCCGCCCGATGAACGACGTCCTGATGGTCAGAGCGCCGGGGTCGCTTACTTCCCCCAGGTACTTGGTCTTGCCATAGATATCTTCCGCGTCGGAAGGGTCATCCTCACGATAGCCGCCTTTTTTACCGGAAAAGACGCAATCGGTGCTGATGTGGATAAGGCGTACGTTTTTGACCCGGCAGATTTCGTAAAGCTGGTGCGGCAAAACCGCGTTCAACCAGACGTTCAGCAGTCGGCCGCTTTTCTCCTCCAGCGCTTTGACGATGCCGATGCAGTTTATCACCACGTCGGGATGGGCTTTCTCGATAGCCCCGTCCACGCCCGATATTTCCAGGGCATTAACGCCCGTTATAATACGCGACTCTTCAAAGAAGTCATAGCGACTGATGCCTCGGTAGGCCCCCCGGACGGTGCCGGTGACATCATAGACGGGGGCCAGTACCTGGTACAGTTTATGCCCCAGCATACCGTTACAGCCCAGGACCAGGACCTTTTCCAATATTCTTCCTCCCGCTGCTGTCATTCAGGCGGCAGTTTTCTGCTTTTTCCCGACCATCGCGAGCAGCTCCGCTTCCAGCTGGCGCGCTATTTTCTCCTGTTCATGCGCTTGCAGGACGTATTTCAGGCCAGCCTGTCCCAGCGTTTTCCGCCGTTCCCCGGACTCAAGCAAAACAGCGACTTTCTCGGCCATTTCTCCGGCGCTTTCGGCATAAATTACGCCCCGGGACTCGTCCGGTACCAGGCTGGTGATGCCCAGCAGCGGCGTGGCGACCACCGGCCGGCCGCAGGCCAGGTACTGGATAATCTTGCCCGGGAAGATGTCCCGTGTCGCGGGCGTATTTAAAAAGGGATTGATGCAGACGGCGGCCAGGTTGATATACTGCGGCATCGTCTGGTAAGGCTGAAAGCCGGTGATGGTGACCTGGTCCGCCAGCTTCTCTTCCCCGATAATGCTCTCCAGCAGCGGGCGCTGGGGCCCGTCGCCGACGATGAGCAGCCTGGCGTCCGGCACCCGGCTGATAACCTTGGGGAACTGGCGGATGAACCCGTCCAGCCCGGTGAACGGGAAGAGCGTGCCGATGAAAACGACGACGCGGTCTTTCTCCGTGAACCCCCATTTCTGCCTGACCGCGGCAACATCATCCAGGGGATGGAAAACCGTCGTATCTATCGGCATCAGCAGCAATTTCACTTTATCCGGCGCGGCCCCCAGACTGACGACGTACCGCGCGTGGTTGGGGGTAATCGCCAGAATGGTATCGACGCGGGAATATACCTTTTTCTCCAGCAGCCCGGTTAAAGAACGAAGTGCCGCCACCGGCACCATCTCATGGAGAATATCTATGGAGCGGAACACCACCGGAACGCCGTATTTCCGGGCCGACCATAAGGTCTGCAGCCCGTTGGTAGGCACGGAGTACAGCAAGATGATATCGATATCCTTTTCTCTTATCGTCCGGCGGATTTCCCGGAAGTGGGTCAGGCCGGCCGAGAGGCGGCTCAAGCCGGGAATCCTGATAAAACCCGGGCGCCGCAGCTCCACGGAGCCTCCGGCCACGGCGCGGGAGACGCCGCTGATTTCGGTCGTCTTCAAGCTCACCGCTTTCCACAGACTGTCTCTCTGCCAGGCGTTTTCATAGTCGATGGCAAAGACACGGTGGCCGAGCCGGGAAAGGCTTTCCGCCAGGTTATGTATCTCGAAGACTACTTTGTTTAACCAATCGACTTCATGGACGAACAGGATATTCATCTCTCTTGGCCCGTTCCGATGCTTGTATTATATATTAGGCAGGGGCCTAATGAAAAATAATACTCAATACGAGCGGAAGCACCGGAACCTGTGCCGCTTATTTTGAAGCAGGAATGACCGGCAGGTCGATATAAGACGCGCCGTCGGCCCGGTGGTGGATGGTCTGCGTGGCCGGAATGCCCTGCGCGTCCTCGCCGACTTCGTTGCCCGTGTTCATATTGCGGTCGTATTCCGGGAAACTGCTGCTGGCCACATCGAGGCGGATGCGGTGTCCCTTCCGGAAAAGCTGGCTGACGGCCTCCAGGTTGATGACGTACTCGTTGACCTCCCCGGGGGTCACCGGCTCCGGTTCGAAAAGTGATTTGCGGTAACGCGCCCGCGTGATGCCGTCGCAGACGACGTTATAGGCCCTTCCGTCGGGATAGACATCCACCAGCTTGGCGGTAAAGTCGGTGTCCCGGGCCGAGGTGGCGGCAAAGAGATGCAGTTCGAGCGGCCCGGTCACTTCCACGTCTTCTTTCAGTTCCGGGGTGGTATAGCAGAGGACGTCGTCGCGGCGCTCGACGGGCGATTGTTCCTGGGGGGAGGGAGCGAACCTCACCAGTTGCAGGTGGCCGCGGCAGCCTGTCGTCGGTACCGGTGAGTGCGGATTATAGATGAAAGTGTCCGGCGGCTCCGCCCCCGGTTCGTCCCGCGAGAGCAGCCCGTCCCCGGCGGCGCTGTTGGCCTTACCCCGGCTGTGGAGGTAGAACCTCTGCCATTGCGTGCCGGGCAGCGGCCAGTCGTCCGCCGTCCGCCAGGTGTTCCGGCCCATGACGAAATAGCGGATGGCGGGCAGGTCGACCTCCATCCCCCGCAGGTATTTATTGAAAAAGGCCAGATTATGTTCGCCAAGCTGGCTCCCTATTCTGGAAGCCGCAAAGCCGAAGCCGAGGACGCCGGTATCGCCGCCCTGGGTCGGCCCGAGGTGCAGCCAGGGGCCCATCAGGATATGCTGGTGCCGGCGGGCGAGCTCGGAGCCGCCCTTTTGCCTCATGTTTAAAAAGTGGCTCAAGGTGCCCGAGGGGTAAAAGTCATACCAGCCCGAGACATGGAAGCAGGGCACGGTGACCTTTTCGTAGGGCGTCCGGGTCTTCTCAAAATATTCCGGGGTGTCCCGGCTGGAATTGAGTACCCGGCTGGTCCACATTTCCCTGATGCCCTCAAAATTAAAGTGGGGGACATCCTTCAGCGGCAGGTGATTGTATACCAGTTCGGGGCTGGCCACGGCCTCACCGAGCAGCTTGCGTATTGAAGAGACGTCCTTGCCCAGCTTTTCCTGCCGGTCGATATTCTCCACGGTCATCCTCAACAGCCAGTTCAGGGCCACGCCCAGGTTCACGATGCCGTTATGGCGCGACGGCTCCTCCCCGCCCGAGCCGGATATCCAGGGCGCCATGGCCTTGAGGTGGGGCGGGTTTTCCCGGGCCGTTATCCATTGCAGCAGACCCATGTAAGAGCCACCGCAGGTGCCGACGTTGCCGTCGCACCAGGGCTGGGCCGCTATCCATTCCACGGTGTCGTAGCCGTCCGGGCCTTCCATCGTCAGGGCGACATCGCCCAGCCCGCTCTGTCCCCCGGAATCGTAAGTCCCCCGCAGATTTTCGATGACGATGGCATAGCCGGTCATGACCGCCTCGTAGTAAGGCAGGAAAGACATGTCAAAAGACATCTGCCGGTTATAAGGGGTGCGGGTCAGTATGGCGGGGTG